>DOID01000145.1:47699-60575 GCA_003511465.1 Bacillota bacterium
TAAAAGGAAGGATGTTCTTTACTCCTTACGGGCGATCCCATTGGGCGGTTTTTGTAAAATCGCTGGCACGGAGTTGGCGCTGGAGGGGAAAAGCGCGGAGCCGCCACCTGGTGTTAAACTCTTTAGCGATCTTTCCCTGGGTCGGAAGCTATTGGTTGTTTTGGGGGGACCCCTTAGTAATCTCCTCTGCGCCTTGCTGACCTTTATCTTGATCGCAGCGGTTCTAGGGTTACCGACTGAATTGCAGAGTGACCGCGCTGTTGTTGGTTTTATCGAGCCCAACTCTCCTGCTTTTGAAAGCGGACTTAAAGTCGGCGACGAGATCGTGGCGCTTAACGGACAACCGATTTCCCGCTGGGGGCAGTTATCCGGCCTGATCCATCAGGCGACCAACCAAAAGCTACTGTTTACGGTAAATAGGAAAGGTACGCTTTTGGTTCGGGAGATTACCCCAGTCTTTGACGCCACCATGGAAGTGGCTAGAATTGGGATTTACCCGGCCTATACAGTGAAAAGATTGCCCTGGCCGGAAGCGATTCGGTACGGGGTGACCATTACTGGCCGCCAAGTGGTGGCGATCCCGCTGAGCATCGTCCAAATGTTGACCGGAAGGGTAAAGCCGCAGTTTATCGGGCCGCTGGGGATGGTCGGTGTGATCGACCAGGCTCTAAAATCTGGTTTATACTTGTTCTTTACGATGCTGGCCAGCTTCAATCTTTTTATGGGGATCTTCAATCTTTTGCCGATTCCATTACCCCTGCTGGATGGAGGGTGGGTCGTCATTTACCTCTTGGAAGGGATGCGCAGAAAAGAGTTTAAACCCGAGCAGAAAGCCGTTGCTCAGTTGATCGGGGTAGTAGTTTTGATGGCTTTTTATCTTACTGTAATCTATAGTGATTTTGCCAGCATCATTCGGCGATTAATACCAAAAAGTTAAATCGACTCACGACAACTTAAAAAATCAACTGACAATGCAAAAAGCCCAAGGGAGGATCATCATGGCCGGAAAGCGTAAAAATCCGTGGTTGGATCCGAATAAAGAAGGTAAATCCAAGGGGAGACGAGGCCAGCGCTACTGTGCCCGCTGTGGGAATACGGTGCGTCAAAGTCGAATCTTGAAAGTACATAATCTTTGTGAATATTGTGTCCAAGAGATGATTAGAAAAAAAGAACAGAACTGGGTCTGCCGTGGTTGCGGGCGTTTTGCCCCGGAAGAAGTGAAAGCGGGGAAGGGTTACTGTCGGCAGTGTCTCTGTTCAGCCTGTGGTCGACCGGATCCAACGGCTGTACCCAAGTTCGGTTTATGTCGGGAATGCGCCAAGATCGCCGGTGTTTTCTGCCTGCGTTGCGGGAGGGAAGCGCCGGCCCAGGTCCGGAAGAACAGAGGTTACTGTGATCGCTGTGCGCAAAGGAATCAAAGCAGGGACAAGCTGTAAGAGAGGCGATAAAATGACTCCACGCAAGAAGACCCGTCCCATTAAAGTCGGGAAACTGGTGATTGGTGCCGATGCGCCGATTGTGGTCCAATCAATGACCAATACGGATACCCGGGATGTTGCTGCCACCTTGCGGCAGATTGAAGAACTAGTTGCCGTCGGTTGTGAATTGATCCGGGTGGCGGTACCGGACCAAGCCGCCGCTGATAAGCTTAAAGAGCTTGTCCAGCGCTCACCCTTACCGGTTGTTGCTGATATCCATTTTGATTACCGCTTGGCATTGGCGGCAATCGAGGCCGGTGTGGCCAAACTGCGGATAAACCCGGGAAATATCGGCGGTTCCGATCGGGTAAAAGCAGTGGTAGATGCCGCGAAAGCTAATGGGGTGGCGCTACGGGTCGGGGCGAATGCCGGTTCATTGCACCGGAGTTATCTAGAACGTTCGGAGGGTGATGTGGTCGCGGCGATGCTCGCCAGCGTTGAAGATCAATTGCGGCTGGTTACCGCCGAAGGCTACGACCAGATTGTGGTCTCTCTAAAGTCTTCGGATGTTTTAGAGACGATCGAGGTTTATAACGCCTTTGCCACCCGGTGGGATTTTCCGCTGCATTTAGGGATCACCGAAGCCGGGATCCGCTGGCGGGGAACAATTAAGTCCGCCGTGGGGTTGGGGGTATTGCTTAACCAAGGAATTGGCGATACCATTCGCGTTTCCCTGACCGGCGATCCTCAGCACGAGGTGACTGCAGCCTATGAGATCTTAAAAGCGCTGCACCTTAGGGAACGCGGGCCAGTGGTCGTGGCTTGTCCGACTTGCGGACGCTGTCAGATTGGTTTAGAGCAAATTGTCGAAGGAGTAGAGGAGCTGGTCCGGGATCTCCCTTACCCGCTACATTTGGCGGTCATGGGTTGTGTGGTGAATGGGCCGGGTGAAGCGTCCCGGGCTGACTTGGGCTTAGCCGGGGGGAAAGAGGAAGGAATCATCTTTCGCCATGGCGAAATCCTTCGGAAGGAGAAACAAGAACGGTTGCTACCGGCTTTTGCTGAGGAACTAAAAAAGTTGGTTTGGGAAAAGTACGGTGTTAAGATTTAAGAGGAAGCAGAAAGCGAGGAGGAAGATGGATCATGAGATACGCTGATTATTACATTCCAACCCTGCGGGAAGTGCCCTCCGAAGCGGAGTTGGACAGCCATAAATTGATGCTGCGGGCTGGAATGATCCGCAAAGCAGCGGCCGGGTTTTATAGTTTTTTACCACTAGGACACCGTGTTTTGAAAAAAATCACCGGCATTGTAGAAGAAGAGATGGACCGGGCAGGTGGGATGCAAGTTTTGCTCCCGATTGTGCAACCGGCTGAGATTTGGCGTCAAAGTGGAAGATGGGATGTCTATGGGGAAGAGATGCTCCGCCTGCAAGACCGCCATCAGCGGGATTTTTGTTTAGGACCGACCCATGAAGAGATGATCACGACTTTAGTTAAGGATGAAGTTCGTTCCTACCGGGAACTACCCTTACGGATTTATCAGATCCAAAATAAATACCGGGATGAAATCAGACCCCGTTTTGGGGTGATGCGCGCCCGTGAGTTTATCATGAAGGATCTTTACTCTTTTGACCGGGATGCCGAGGGGTTGAATAAAAGTTACGAGGCGATGTACGAGGCTTACGAACGGATCTTCACCCGGTGTGGACTACGCTTTCGTGCCGTTGAAGCAGATTCCGGAGCGATTGGCGGAGATGTTAGTCATGAGTTTATGGTACTGGCCCCCTCCGGTGAGGCAGTGATTCTCTATTGCGAAGCCTGTAGCTTTGCGGCGAACAATGAAAAGGCGACAGCCGCCTTGCCAAAAGCTATTGATGAAGCGCTGCTTAACCTAGAAGAAGTTGAGACGCCGGGTCAAGCTACTGTTCCGGAAGTAACGGCCTTCCTCCAGGTTGGTCCGGATCAATTGATTAAGACGCTTTTTTACGCCACCGATGAGGAATTCATCGCCGTTCTCGTCCGGGGGGATGATGAGCTTAACGAGATTAAACTAGGTAATTTAATTAATAAACCTTTTCGCCTAGCGCCGCCGGAAGAACTTGCGGCCAGACTTGCGCTACCCGTCGGTTACGTGGGACCAATCGGGCTCAAGGAGAAGAAAGTTAAAGTCCTGGCTGATTTACGGATTAAAACGATGAAAAACGCTGTGTGCGGTGCGAACCGTCAGGATTATCATCTTCGTAATGTCAACCCGGAACGGGATTTTACGGTTGATACCTTTGCCGATCTAAGACTGGCGAAGGCCGGCGATCCCTGCTCCCATTGTGGGCATCCCTTGGCGGAGACCAGAGGGGTGGAAGTCGGGCACATCTTCAAGTTAGGAACAAAGTACAGCAGTGCGCTCCAGGCGACTTTCCGTGATGAAGACGGGGTAGAGAAGCCCTTTATCATGGGCTGCTACGGGATCGGGGTCAGCCGTATTGTGGCTGCGGCGATTGAGCAAAATAATGACCAAGATGGAATTAAGTGGCCGCTACCGATCGCTCCTTTTCAGGTGACCATTTTGGCGTTGGGCGCGGAACAAAAGGCAGCCGCGGAAGAGATCTACCAGGAACTCTCCGCTGCCGGTGTCGAGGTGCTCTTTGATGATCGGGATGAGCGACCGGGCGTGAAGTTTAAAGATGCTGATCTAATCGGGATTCCCCTCCGCTTAACGGTTGGTCCCAAGAGTCTGGCCCAGGGCGAGGTGGAAGTAAAAGTCCGCGCTACAGGGGAAGATTTCCGTTGGCCGCTACCAGAAATTACAGCACGGGTGTTGGAATATCTTAGAAATGCGATGGATGCTTGCCGTTAGTCTGAAGGTTTTAAAAGCAAGGTGATAGTGGATGAAGATTGCAGCGGTAATCCCAGCCTATAACGAAGCAAAAAATCTTAGCCGGGTCCTCAAGCCTTTGCGGGAATGTCCGGAATTGGCAGAAGTGATTGTGGTTAGTGACGGCTCAACCGATGGAACTGCCGCCGTAGCCAGGATAATGGGCGCGCGGGTAATTGAGCTACCGCAGAACCGCGGAAAAGGTGCCGCGGTACAGGCGGGTTTGCAGGCGACCACCGCTGAAGTGATCCTCCTTTTGGATGCGGACCTGATCGGCTTGACACCACGTCATGTCCAGGATCTGCTGACGCCCATCTTTACCCAGCAGGCGATGATGACCATTGGGTACTTTACGTCAGGACGGCTCCCGACCGATTTATCCCAGCAGATGGCGCCGTTCCTCAATGGGCAGCGCGCGGTGACCCGAGAGCTACTGGCCGCCTTGCCGGACTTGGATCATAGTAGATATGGACTTGAAGTAATGATGAGTCGTTATGCGCGGGCTAAACATTGTAAAGTGGTCTGGGTTGACCTTCCCAACCTAAGTCAAGTGATGAAAGAAGAGAAAATTGGTTTGGTACGGGGTTTTGCCGCGCGCCTCCGGATGTACTGGCAGATTATCAAGGTCTTAGTGGCAGTTCGAATTCAATAAGCGGGCAAGTAACGGCTTTAATCAAAGCACAACCAGGGGGTTATCATGGAAAAAGAGTATCGGATCCTACCGAAAATTAAAAATTTAACTGAACTGAGGGGGATTGAAGAGATCTCCCTTTTCTTTCCTGATCCGCAGCAGTTGGCCACCATTGAGATTGACCAAATTCTGGTCAATTGTCAGCGGCAAACGGTGGTTGTCCGCCTTAAAGGGGCAGCGGACTTGGATCAAAAGTTGTTAGAGGCTTTGGCGTCCAAGTTTTCGGCCTTGTTAAAAGTCGAATGTCAAGTTGAAGCGCTGGTGGAAGCAACACGAAGCCCGGAACCGGTGCCAAAGCAGACTGCGGAAAGCTTGGCCGACGCGGTTAAAAAGGATTTTCCGGCGGTCTTTGCCTGGTTTACCGACCCGCCGCTGACTTTGGAACAGGAGACCAATCGACTGACATTTCATGTTAATTCACCTTTGGCGGTGGATTACATCCGACCCCGGGAGAAACAGTTGTTGGCATGTTTGCAACAGATTGAAGGCAAATGTTATCAACTGTGTTACGAGATTGAAGAAGATCCGGCCGACTATTTAGTTCCGCTGGATTATCCATATGAACCGGAATTACTAATCCCGGAGAGCCCGCCGAAACCAGCGCCGCAGAAAGTAGATGCTGTTCTTTTAGGGCGAAAAATTAAAGAAGTGCCGGTTTTACTCAAGGATCTACCGGAAGCAGAGGAAGAAGTGATTGTGTCCGGAGAAGTACTGAAGGCGGAAGTTCGGACCCTAAAATCTGGCCGTAATCTGCTCATCTTTGATCTGACCGATGATACCGATTCGATTACCGTCAAGGCCTTTGCCACCACGAAGCAGGATCCATCAGCCGAGGTCCAGAAAGGGATGGAGCTAAGGGTTAAAGGCAATTTGCAATATGATGAATATGCGAAGGAAATCGTTCTGATCGCCCGTAGCATTCAGTTGGACCCCCGCCCCGAGATTCAGGACACAGCGGACGAGAAGCGGGTGGAATTACATCTGCATACCAAAATGTCGGCGATGGACAGTATCGTTGAGTTAGAAAAAGCGATCAAAACAGCAGCGGCCTGGGGCCATGAAGCTTTGGCCATTACTGACCACGGCGTCGTCCATGCTTTTCCCGATGCCGCCCGTTTAGGCAAGAAATACGGGATTAAGATCATCTATGGAATGGAAGGTTACCTTGTTAATGACCAAGAACCGATTGTTACAGCGGCTCCGGATTCTAGTTTTACCGAGCAGGCGATTGTGGTGGTTGATCTGGAAACCACCGGTTTAAATCCGCAGTGGAACGAATTGTTAGAGGTGGGAGCGGTTAAGATCGAGGCGGGTGAAGTGACCGCTACCTTCGAAAAATTAGTCCGGCCTGAGCGTCCAATCCCCCATAAGATTCAGCAGCTCACCGGAATCAATGATGAAATGGTAAAAACAGCGGCGCTGCCGGCGCAGGTTCTGGCGGAGTTTTTGGCGTTTATGGGAGACGCGATTTTGGTAGCCCATAATGCCCCGTTTGATTACGGGTTTCTCCGGAATAAGGTTGAAAAACATCTCCAGGTTGAGTTTCGACCACCGGTGGTGGATACATTATCGCTGAGTCGAGCCCTCTGGCCGCAGCTGAAAAGCCACCGTTTAGATGCGGTGGCGAAGGAACTGCGGATCCCCCAAGCCCAACATCACCGGGCCGGTGATGATGCCCTGACGGCTTGGCGGATCCTTGAGAAGGGTTTGGAGCTTTGTCGGGCTCGTGATCTTACCAAGTGGTCGGATCTTAATGGTTTGACACAAGCGGTAAGGCCGGAAAGTTTACATCCTTATCATATCATTCTGTTGGCGAAAGACCAGACCGGCTTGGGTAATTTGTATCGTTTGGTCTCATCTTCCCATTTGCAACATTTTCACCGTCATCCCCGGATCCCCCGCTCGCTTCTGACCGCCCACCGGGAAGGGTTGCTGGTGGGTTCCGCCTGTGAAGCCGGGGAGCTTTTCTCGGCTTTGCTAAACGGCGCTGATGAACGGAAGGTGCGGAAAATCGCTTCCTTCTATGATTTTTTGGAGATCCAGCCCTTGGCAAATAACGACTTTTTACTCCGGGAAGGGCGGCTCAGCCGTGAAGCATTGATGACTTTAAACCGCAATATTTGCCGGTTAGGGGAGGACCTGGCCAAGCCGGTGGTGGGCACCGGTGATGTTCATTTTCTCCGTCCTGAGGATGCGATTTTCCGTCAGATCCTCCTGAAGGGGCAGGGTTATGAGGATGCGCACCTACAACCGCCCTTATATTTGCGCACTACGGCGGAGATGTTAGACGAATTTTCTTACCTCGGCGCTGATTTGGCGCAGCGGGTCGTCATTGAAAATACTCGGCAGATCGCAGCGGAGATCACGGGTGTCAAACCGGTTCCCGATCAGTTTTACCCCCCCCAGATTCCCGGGGCGGATGAAGAGATTCGCACCACTGCCTATCAACGGGCTGAGGAATTGTACGGTTCACCTTTACCGGCAATCGTCGTTGACCGTTTGGAATTGGAACTGAAGAGTATTATCGGCCATGGGTACGCCGTCTTGTATTTAATATCCGAAAAACTGGTAAAAAAGTCGATGCAAGATGGCTATTTAGTTGGGTCCCGGGGTTCGGTGGGCTCTTCTTTTGTGGCAACGATGTGTGGAATTACGGAAGTTAACCCCCTTCCTGCCCATTACCGATGTGCCGCCTGCTATTACTCGGAGTTTATGGAGACCGGTGCCATTGGTTCCGGTTATGATCTCCCGGATAAGGTGTGTCCCCAGTGTGGGGCGGCTTTGATCAAGGATGGTCAAGATATTCAGTTTGCGACTTTTATGGGGTTTGAAGGGGATAAAGAACCCGATATTGACCTTAACTTCTCCGGTGATTATCAACCGGTTGTTCACCGCTATACGGAGGAGTTATTTGGGAAAGGCTATGTGTTCAGGGCGGGGACCATTACCGGACTGGCTGATAAGACCGCTTTTGGCTTTGTCCGCGGTTATATGGAAGAGCAGGGACTGAAGTTGCGCCAAGCGGAAATTAACCGTTTAGTGCAAGGGTGTACGGGGGTCCGGCGTTCCAGCGGGCAACATCCGGGCGGGATGATTGTTATACCGAAGGACCAGGAGATTTATAACTTTACACCGATCCAGTATCCGGCGAATGATCGTAGTGCCGAATGGATTACCACCCACTTTGACTACCATGGCGCCTTAGAGGGGCGCTTGGTTAAGTTGGATATCCTCGGCCATGATGATCCCACCGTCATTAGGATGCTACAGGATCTGACCGGAGTCGATCCCAAGACGGTGCCGCTGGATGACTCGGATACGATGAAGCTCTTCTCCTCCGTGGAACCGCTGGGGATCAGTCCGGAGGATTTAGGTTTTGACTTGGGAACGCTAGGGATCCCGGAGTTTGGCACGGAGTTTGCCCGGCAAATGCTGGAGGAGACCAAGCCCCATACCTTTGCCGAACTCGTTTACATCTCTGGTTTGTCCCACGGGACCAATGTGTGGTTGGGGAATGCCCAGGAATTGATCAAAAACAAACAGGCTACCTTATTAGAGGTGATTTCGACCAGGGATAAAATCATGAATGACCTTATTTACCGGGGCGTTCCTCCGAAAGCAGGTTTTACGATCATGGAGAAAGTACGGAAAGGACGGAGTCTGGATGAGGATGATATCAAACTACTTAAAGAGTATCAAGTACCTCAGTGGTATATTGACTCCTGTCTGAAGATCCGGTATCTGTTCCCGAAAGCCCATGCAGCTGCCTATGTGATGATGGGATTTCGGATCGCCTATTTCAAAGTGCACTACCCAGAAGCCTTTTACGCCGCCTTTTTCTCCATCCGCAGCACCGATTTTGATGCGGAGAAAGTTATGGACGGACCGGATCAGCTTAAGAGTATCATTAGGGAACTGAAGGCGAAAGGAAACGAGATGACGGCAAAGGAGAAGGGACTCCATGCCACCTTGGAAGTGGCTTATGAGGCCATGCTGCGTGGGATACATTTCCTTCCTGTTGATTTGTACCGTTCCGATGCCACCCGGTTCTTAATTACGCCCCAGGGTTTGTTGATGCCCTTAACGACGATTCAAGGCCTGGGTGAAGCTGCGGCCCGAACTTTAGTGGAAGCGCGGAAAGATGGTGAATTCTATTCGGTCGAGGACCTGAAAACAAGAGCCCGTTTGTCTTCTGCGGTCATTGAGGTACTGACACGTCAAGGTTGCCTGCGCGGTTTACCCCCCACCAACCAGCTGACCCTTTTTTAGGTGTTATTAATAAGGTGAGAACTTGACAAAAGACTTCGGCTTGGTAATAATTAATTTATTAGTAAATCGGGAAATACTTGATGGAGGACTGAATTTGTTTTTATTTGCGATCATCATCTTCGTGATCGGTATGGATCAATTTTCAAAATGGCTGATCACACGGTCCTTGGTCATGCACCAGAGTGTGAATGTACTGCCCGGAGTTATTTCTTTTACCCGGATTAGTAATCCGGGAGCTGCTTTCGGCATCTTACAGAATAAAATGGTTCTTCTGATTGTGACTCCGTTGCTCCTTTTTTCCCTGGTCTTTCTGTTTCGGAAAGAGATTATGCAGTATTCTTTTCCTTTCCGCTTTGGGTTGGCTTTGTGTGTAGGTGGGGGAGTCGGCAACTTAATCGACCGCCTGGGGAATCAAGGCCACGTTATCGATTTCATTGACCTTGAATTTTGGCCATTCAAAAATTTCCCCGTTTTCAATCTGGCGGACACCGCAATATTTGTTGGAGCAATCCTTGTTTTTGGCGCTTTGGCGCGACTGGAGAATTAAAAAAGGCGGGAGGATGACAAAATGCATCCTATATTGTTTAGCTTTGGGCGGATTAATGTATACTCCTATGGCTCGATGGTAGCTCTGGCTTTGCTCTGCGGTCTACTGATGGTCGGCTCGATGGCTCGTAAGCGTAAGATCGCCACCTTCGAGCAGATTATTGATTTTGCCTTCTACGTGATTATCGGTGGCCTCATCTTTGCGAAACTGGTGAACGTGCTTTATGAATATCGGAGCTACCTTGATAATCCGGCGTCGATCTTCTCCGGATTTACCGGATCCTTTTTCGGGGCGGTCATTGGCGGTGTATTGGTCGGGGTTTGGTATACGAAAAAGGCGTCGATTGATACCTGGCATTTGGCCGATTTGATCGCGTTATATATTCCCCTTGGTCATATTTTAGGACGGGTGGGTTGTTTGTTGAGTGGTTGTTGTTACGGGGTCGAATCACAGGTACCATGGGCGTTACCATGTGCCGCCGGTGATCACCTTTTACGCCACCCGACCCAGATCTACGAAATACTGGCGAATCTCTTGATATTTCTTGTCCTTCTCTATTATGATCGCCGGGCGCAGCGGCAGCCTAACCGGTACTTTGCCGGGTTCATCTTTGGCCTTTATGTCGGCCTTTACTGCTTAGCCCGGACGGTGGTGGAGATTTTTCGCGACAGCCAGATTTTAGCTTTTGGCTGGCTCCGGACCACGCAGGTCTTTTCTTTAGGGATTGCCGTAGTGGTCTTCGCCTATATTATAATTCGGCAAAAAAAACAAGCAAGGAATGAATATGGCGCTGCATCATCGCTTCAAAATTAGCGCGGAAGATGAAGGAAAACGGATCGATACTTTTCTGGCCCAGATGGCGGAGCTACCATCCCGTGCTTTTGCCCAGAAGCTCCTTAAAAACGGAAAGGTAAAGGTCGATCACTGCGCGGTTAAACCCAGTTACTTACTGCGGGACGGGGATGAGATCGAGGTTGAGGTGGAGGAACCCAAACCCCTTGAGCTTAAGGCGGAGGATCTACCCCTTACGATCCTCTACGAAGATGCGGATCTAATTGTCGTCAACAAACCCCGGGGAATGGTGGTTCATCCGGCTGCCGGTAACTCCAGTGGAACACTGGTTAATGCGCTGCTTAAGCACTGCCATGATCTATCCGGCATCGGTGGGGTAATGAGACCCGGGATCGTACACCGCTTGGATAAGGATACCTCCGGGGCGCTGGTGGTAGCCAAGAACGACCGTACCCATCTGGCCTTATCCAATCAGTTAAAGGCGAGGCAGATGTCCCGGATTTATGTGGCGCTCGTCCATGGTACGCTCCCGGCTATGAAAGGCGAGATTAATGCGCCGATCGGACGCCATCCACGGCAGCGGAAGCAAATGGCCGTGCATCCGCAGGGCAAACCGGCTTTAACTTATTACCGCGTTTTGGCCTCTTTTGGACCCTACACTTTAGCACAAGCCCGGTTAATGTCGGGGCGGACCCATCAGATCCGGGTGCATTTTAAGTATATCGGACATCCCGTCGCCGGAGATCCGGTGTACGGACAAGCCAAAGAACCTTTCGCCATCGGTGGGCAAGCCCTACACGCCGCAGTGCTTGGGTTCACCCACCCCTGTTCTGGTAAAGATCTGCGGCTGGTGGCGCCTCTGCCGACTGACCTTGAAGCGGCGATTGCCTATTGCCGACGCCGATGGGCGCCAGAAAATAGTGAGAATGCCCTTGACCTCTTTCAAGAATGGTGATATAATTTTGATTGAAATTAAGCCTTAAGTAGAAGCCTCTGCTTCTCACCCAGCGGTTTTAACCAGTTTGGGTTGACTTGTGAACACAAAAGTGATCGTCGATGATCAATTGTTTACGATTACTGTCACGAAGCGAGTAGAGGTTCTGCTCGCTTTATTTATTATTCCGGATATATAAAACAGGAGGTGGCGGCCGATTAATAGTGAGCTGCGTGTAAACGAAGAGATTCGGGTCAGAGAAGCAAGGGTGGTCAGTGCTGACGGCGAACAACTAGGGATCATCCCGGTAAAAGAAGCCCTACGGATTGCCCGGGAGAAAGACTTGGATTTGGTGGAGGTGGCGCCTGCCGCGAAACCACCGGTCTGCAAAATCATGGATTACGGTAAATACCGGTATGAGCAGAGTCGGCGGGAGCGAGAAGCGCGAAAACGGCAGAAAGTTGTAGACATTAAGGAAATCAGGTTAACACCGAAAATTGAAACCCATGATTTTCAAGTTAAAGTAAAACGGGCATTAAAGTTTTTAGAAGGTGGCGACAAAGTAAAGGTTTCCGTAAGATTCCGCGGACGGGAGATCGTCCATGCCGATCTGGGCAAAAAACTTCTGATGCAGCTTTACGAGGCCGTTAAAGAAACGGCTACCCTTGAACGGGAACCGAAGGTCGAAGGAAGAAATATGATCATGATTCTATCCGCTAAACAGGAATAATAGCATTACTGGAATACTTTGATAAGGGGAGAAAAAAATGCCGAAAATGAAAACCCACCGTGGAGCGGCCAAAAGATTTACCTTGACCGGAACAGGCAAGATTAAAAAGAACAAAGCGTACCGGAGCCATATTTTGGAGAAGAAATCACCCGAGCGGAAAAGAAACCTGCGCAAAGCCGAGCTGGTTCATGCTGCCGACGAAAGACGGGTTAGAAGGATGTTAGGTTTACAATAATTTGTCCGCGACGGGTAATAGATAGGAGGAATTAATTTGGCACGCGTTAAAGGTGGTTATACCACACGTCGACGTCATAAAAAAGTACTCAAATTAGCAAAAGGATACCGGGGATCCAACAATCGTTTATATCGGATTGCCAATCCTAAAGTCTTAAAGGCCTTAACTTATGCCTATCGGGATCGGCGAGTGAAAAAGCGGGATTTCAGAAAACTCTGGATTACGCGGATCAATGCGGCCGCTCGGATGAACGGGATGTCTTACAGCATGTTTATCAGCGGTTTGAAGAAAGCCGGCGTCCAGATTAACCGTAAAGTCCTGGCGGATTTGGCCGTTAATGACGGCGTTGCTTTTGAGAAGCTTGTTTCCGTAGCTAAACAACAACA
>DOID01000145.1:60583-85958 GCA_003511465.1 Bacillota bacterium
CAGATTAACCGTAAAGTCCTGGCTGATTTGGCCGTTAATGACGGCGTTGCTTTTGAGAAGCTTGTTTCCGTAGCTAAACAACAACAATAAACGTAAAACGGCCATCCGGCCGTTTTTGGCTTTAAGGAGGCGTCGGTGTGACTCTATTAACCAGTCGGGATAATCCGTTAATTAAAACCGTTATTTCTTTACAGAAGCGAAAAGGACGGGAGAAACACCGGCTATTTTTAGCAGAGGGTCCCCACTTGTTGGAGGAAGCGCTTAAATCTGCTTTCACGGTCCGGAGTGTGATCGTGCAGGAAGGGGCTTCTTGTTCCGGATTATGGTGGACTTTGCTAAAGGAGCAAAGCGTCCCTGTTTATCAAGTCTTACCTCGCCTCTACCAAACCTTAACGGAGACACAGCATCCTCAGGATGTCATCGGCATAGTCGAACAACCAGTGGAACCCGGCGGATTTCCCCTGGTGGACAAGGTTTTTTGTGGATTGCTCCTCAATGAGCTTCAGGATCCGGGGAATCTGGGGACGATCATGCGTACAGCTTGGGCGGCTGGATTTAAAAATCTCTTTACCACCCCGGGAACAGTGGATCCCTATAGTGGGAAAGTGGTCCGAGCGAGCCAAGGGGGGATCTTCAATATAAAGCTTTATACCCACCCACTGGAGGAGATGCTTGCTTGGGCCAACAAGCAAGGTGTTAGAGTATGGGTTGCCGATCCGAAGGGGACTAAATTCCATTTTGAAGCGGATTTAACTGGGCCGACCTTATTTTTACTCGGGAATGAGGCCCATGGTTTTGACTGGTCCAAGCTGGAGAAGGGCCGGGTGGTGGAGGGTCTAAAGATTCCGCTACCGGGAGGGGCCGAATCGTTGAATGTTTCGGTCGCGGCGGCAATTCTCCTTTATGAAGCGTTACGCCAGCAAATGGTGGTTGTGGGCTAAGTTAAGGACATAAACCCTGTTTCTAATTCATAGTTTAATTAGAGACTCTGGACGAAGCGGATGGTCATCGGCGACCCGGTGATGACCGCTCGGCCAAAGGAGGAGGGTTGTCTGGTGAAAAACGCTGTTCTTCTATATCTACTGGTTTTTCTCTGGATGTGCGGCGTTTATGATCAGTTTAAGCGCTTATGCCGACAACGGAGCGCCGCCTCTGCCGCGGCCTTTGTTTTCCGGATCCTACTGAGTAATTACCCGATGGCAGCGGGTGTAGATGGGACTTGTGACAAGCAATTAACAAAGATGGCTATTTTAATTAAAACAGGCGAACTGCTTTCCCTAGTCCTTTTGCTAAGGATCTTCTGGCTTAACCAGTGGGGAGAAGCGGTTTTGCTGCTCTTGATTTTGAGTGCGCTCGTTTTAGCCTTTTTTTACTTAGTGTCGCTCCAGGCTGGGAATAGCCAGGCCATGCAATGTGTCTACCCATTATCAGAGGAGTATGGGGTGTATGAAATTACGCTGAAGTCTGGTATCGTCCGGGATTGGGTTGGTACCACCTTAGCCGAACTGGATCTTAGGCGGAAGGAACTGTTGGTTTTGTCGATTGTCCGTTCCGGACAATTAATCGTTTTTCCTAAAGGGCCAGAGGTATTATTGGCCGACGACCGCTTGTTGGTATTTGGAAAAACGGCGACGTTACCCGTTGAAACCGACGGAAAGGGCCAGACTTTAAAGGGGAAAGAGGAATAAATCATGGAAGCAGCAGACAATCGTCAGGAAGTATTAGGGGATTTTATGATGGTAAAGGCTTTAGAGGATGGCGTGACCATCATCGGGTTAACCCGCGGTAAAGATACTAAGTTTCATCATACCGAAAAATTGGACTGCGGTGAAGTGATGATTTTTCAGTTCACCCACCATACTTCCGCCATTAAAATCCGGGGGCGTGCAGAGATCTTTACTAAACACGGGCAGGCGACAGCCGGCCACTAGGTCAAAATCCCATTCTTGCCAAAAAACCAACGGTGATGATTCCCTCCTCGGATTGGATTCATATAATGATAGTAAACATGAATTAAGGAGGAAAGGTCATGACCGATGGTTCCTACGAAAAAAATAATATCTATCTGCCTTTTATACTTTTCCTAATCCTCATTTTGTTGATTTTAGGTAGCGTCGGCTATTAATAGTTAAGGGGAGCGCTGACTCCCAATTTTGTTCGGGTGGCTACCGGTACGGATTCAGCTAAAAAGTATTCGGCGGGAGGAGGTCCGAGATGCAGTTGAGATTTGCCGGTTTGAACATCTCTCCCTTTACCCTCTTTTTGATCCTGATCTTATTGGTTTTAGGTTTTTCTTAGAAAAGGAAATTATATTTTTTATAACACGTTGCTGCGCGAAACGATTACCAGGAAGAGCCGATCTTTCCTGGTATTTTTCTTTCTTCGCTCAACTGGAAACTGGTGAAAAGATACTAAGGATGCAAGGTTTATGGGATGCTAATGGTAATGAGGTGGAGAAAGAATGAGTAAGCTGGCAGGAACTTATAATCGTTTACAGAATGAGCAATCCCCCTACTTGCGGCAACACGCGAAAAACCCCGTTAACTGGTACCCCTGGGGGGAAGAAGCCTTTACCGTCGCGAAAGCGGAAGATAAACCGATCTTTTTGAGTATCGGTTATTCAACTTGTCACTGGTGCCATGTGATGGAGCGGGAGTCCTTTGAAGATGAAGCAGTAGCCTCATTAATGAATGAGGTGTTTGTCTCCGTCAAAGTCGACCGGGAGGAGCGGCCAGATCTGGATGGGATCTATATGGAGGTTTGTCAGGCGATGACCGGAAGCGGGGGCTGGCCTTTAACCGTCATCCTGACGCCGGAACAACAACCATTTTATGCCGGAACGTACTTTCCGAAAAACAGCAGTTTTGGCCGGGTTGGTATGTTGGAACTGATAAGGAAAATCCAAGAACTCTGGAAGAAACACCGGGACGAATTGGTGACCATTGCCGAAAAAAACACCGCGGCGTTAAGAGCCGGTGAGCCCAGGAGTGACCAGGAGGATTTGGACATAACCCTTTTGGAGCAGGGATTTGGGCAGTTGGCTGAGGCTTACGATGCTGAGCATGGGGGCTTCGGTTTTGCGCCTAAATTTCCGACTCCCCATAACCTCAACTTTTTATTGCGGTATTGGAAGCGTTCCGGAGCACAAAGAGCTTTGGAGATGGTAGAACGGACCTTAAATGCCATGCGGGATGGGGGGATTTACGATCAAATTGGTTATGGCTTCCACCGTTATTCCACGGATGAACGTTGGTTGGTTCCCCATTTTGAAAAGATGTTATATGACCAGGCCTTACTGATCCTGGCTTATCTAGAATCTTATCAGGTAACGGGTAATAATAGTTATCGGCAGACGGCGGAAGAGGTTTTTACCTATCTCACCACTGTGCTGCGGGATCCAAGCGGTGGTTTCTATAGCGCGGAAGATGCCGACAGTGAAGGGGTTGAGGGGAAGTTTTATCTGTGGACCAGCCAGGAAGTGGCAGCCCTCCTAAACCCAGAGGAAACTGCACTCATCACCGCCTATTTTGGGCTCACCGCTGACGGTAATTTTCGAAGCCCGGAGCATGAGGCCGGTGCCAATATTCTTTACCGTTCGGCAGACCTCACCATAGTAGCCCAGCAGTTAGGGCTTGATCTGGAGCAAGCCCGAGAGCTTCTGACGAGCGCCAGAACTAAACTCTATACCAACCGGGAACAAAGAGTCCATCCCTTTAAAGATGATAAAGTTCTCACCGACTGGAATGGCTTGGTGCTAGCGGCTTTAGCCAAGGGAGGGCGGGTTTTACAGGCTCCCCGTTGGGTGCAGGCGGCGACCGCGGTTGCCGATTTTCTCCTAACCGTGATGAGGAGACCTGATGGTGGACTTTGGCACCGCTATCGACATGGAGAAGCGGGAATTACGGCCTTTCTCGATGATTATGCCTTTTTGATTTGGGGTTTGTTAGAACTTTACGAGACAACCTTTACCACGGAATATTTGGCGGCTGCTTTAGAATTGGCTTCCTACTTACGCCGACATTTTTTCGATCAGGAGCAGGGGGGCTATTTTCAAACTTCCTCTGCTGGAGAGCAGGTACTAGCGAGGCGAAAGGAATTATATGATGGGGCGATTCCTTCCGGAAATTCGAGTATGGTCCTTAACCTCCTGCGTTTAGCCCACATTACTGGGGATCCTGCTCTCCAGCAAGAAGCGGAAAGAACCAGCGCTGCTTTTGCTGACCGGATCAGAAGGTCACCGGTCAATTACACGCAATTGCTTTCCGCTTTGGATTTCGCCTTTGGACCAACCCGGGAAATTGTGGTGGTCGGACGACGAGGCGATGCTCGAACTGAAAGGATGTTGGGTAAAGTGGCAGCGAGTTTTAATCCCCGTCAAATTGCGCTTTTTCGGCCAGTTGATGTCAGGAATCCGGAGATCACCAGGCTTGCTCCGTTTACCAAGGAGCTGACCGCCATAGAGGGACAGGCCACCGCCTATGTTTGCCAAAATTATCAGTGCAACCTCCCTACGACGGATTGGGACCGTTTTCGGCAGTTGCTTGAGGGATCGGCTCCGGACTGAGGGCAATTGCTTTATCCAACCACGCTTGGGCTTCTTCGCGGGGTACATCAGAGAGCGCCGGGTCGGAGGTGATTCTTTCGACGGCGGTGGTCAAATGCTCACGGGCTTGCTCAAAGTGGCCCAGTTCTAATTCGCTACGGCCAAGCCAATAGTAGGATTCCACTGGCCAGGAAGTATGCTGAAGACACCACTCATAATTATCCTTGGCCGCGGCATAGTCTTGCTTTCCAAAGTAGATTTTGGCAATGAGGAGCACCGGGTCGGCGTCGCTCAGGTTGTAGGTACGAGCTTTTTCCGCGGCTTTAAGGGCTTCGTCTAAATGACCGGTTTTATAATTGGTATAAGCTAGGTTGTAATAGACTTTATCATTGGCATAACCCTCTGCCAGCAAGGATTCGATTAGCGCCATGGCTTGTTCATAGTGGCCTGCTTCCCGGTGGCAAACGGCCCAGACGTTTCGGAGTTGTGGTGATAGGCGTTTACCAGGTTTTTTGTCAGCCTCTTTCAGCAGAGCAGCCCCTTCTGCCCATTGTTTGCGGCGGGCTTTAATTAAGGCTAAATTAATGTATGGTTTGGGGCTAGCCGGTTGGTAAGCGATGGCTTTGCGTAAGTAAGTTTCCACTTTATCCTGATCCATATTAAATGTGGCAATCAGGTTCCAAAAACTCGCCGGAGTAGTAAGAAAAAACAGCACAATCCAGACGATGACACCAAGCCCAAAGGGAATCCAGCCCGGACGGATATAGAGCGCCACCCCACACCAAAGAAGCAGCAACCAGTGGATATTTTCTTCCCAGAAACGTTTAAATTGCATGACAATCCCTCACTTTTTACAAGCTGCATTCGCGCAGTATGAATATTAATATTATAACGGAGATAATGGCTTTATTCAATAACGGCCGTTTGCGATCACCACTGCGGACCGGTTTGGGAAGTATAGTTCCTAACTTTAAGGTTATACTAAAAATTCCCAATCCCCAAAGGAGGTGCCTATGTGGTGAAACTGCTCTATTTTTTCGACCTGTTTTTTTGGTACCTACAAAAATTAGCGCTGCTCATTATCCTGATCTGGCTGGGGCATTCCTGGTGGGAAAAAACGCAGGCGGCGAAGGAAGAGCACCCACCAAACTAAAGTAAGGGGGATTACGCTATTTTCCTTGTCAGAATTACCCTTTTTATAATATGATAATGAGAAGAATGGGATTCTGCTGGGATGAGAAAGGAAAGTGGTTAAGCTGAAAAAAAAGGTTGCGGTTTTAGGGCTTGGCATTGAAAACCTGGCTTTAGCGCATTATTTAATTAGGAAAGGCGAAAATGTTACCGTTTGTGACAGGCGAAGTGCCACGCAATTGGGGGAACGTTTCGATACGCTAGCCGCTGCCGGGGTTGATTTTCGACTTGGACCAGCCTACCTCGATGGACTGGAAGATTTTACGGTTTTGTACCGCTCGCCCGGTTTGCCCTTATTCCAACCGGAATTGGTAAAAGCAAAGCAACAGGGGGTGGAGATTACCAGTGCCATTCGACTCTTTATTGCGCTTTGCCCGTGTCCGATCATTGGCGTCACGGGAACGAAAGGAAAAGGGACTACTTCAACGCTGATCTACCAGATGCTGGCTCATAGTCAGTGGCGAAAAAGTGCCCATGCCTATCTGGGGGGAAATATCGGGGTCGCGCCCTTTAGCTTTTTACCGCTCCTTTTCCCCGCTGATGTGGTCGTTTTAGAGCTGTCCAGTTTTCAGTTGGAGGATCTGGATCAGAGTGTAGAGATTGCTGTCGTCACTAATATTACCGAAGATCATCTGACCCCAGTCGATCCCAATAATCCCAACTATCACCAATCCCGTACCGATTATGTGCAGGCCAAGACCAATCTTTTCCGGCATCAAGACGGGTCTGAGGTCACGATTCTCAATAATGACGACGAGACGTGTGGTTCCATTGCCGGATTAGTACCCGGTGAATTACTGTCCTATGGTAGCAGCTTACAGTCGCGTGGCGCTTGGTATGAGCAAACCGCCACCGGTGATTATAAAATATTCTGGAACGTGGACGGCGTTACCGAGGAACTGATCGGCAGCGCCCAGATTAAACTGCGCGGAGAGCATAATCTGTTAAACATTGCGGCGGCAGCCTTGGCTGCCCACACCGGGGGCGCCGACCGGGAGTCAATTACTAAAGCCATCAGTGAGTATAATGGTTTAGAGCACCGTTTGGAGTATGTGGCGACCATCGATGGCGTGCAATACTTTGATGACTCTTTTGCGACGGCACCGGAACCGACGATCGTTGCTTTACGTGCTTTTCAGGAACCCCTGATTCTAATTGCCGGGGGTGTTGATAAAGGAGCAAACTATCTTCCATTAGCCCAGGAGATTCTGGCTAGTTCAGTTAAGGCAGTCGTTCTCATTGGTAAGATGGCCCCGGTACTGCGGGAGATCATTACTAAGTTAGGACTGGAGCAGGGAAAAACCCCGCTGATGGTTGAAGGCGGCACTGAGATGTCTTCGATCATCAAAACCACCAAGAAATTGGCAAAGCCAGGGGATGTGGTGCTGCTTTCACCGGCCTGCGCCAGTTTTGATCTCTTTGCTAACTACAAGGAACGGGGCGTCCTTTTCAAAAAGCAAGTACTGGCTGCTAAGGAAGAAGATGTAATCTGATTAACGTAAACTAAAAGAGGAAAACCGGGAATTTATATTGAAGGATAAAGGGAGTACAGTTTTGAGCTGAGGAGATAAGATGAGGGGAGCAGTTTTAAGGAGGTTATAATGTCTGGTATTGTTGGTATCTGTCGAACAGGAGAAAAACAGCTGGTTGAAAAAATGTTGGCGAAGATCAGTCACCGGGGGACCGGGGGTAAACGCATCTTTGCAAAAAAGGGCGGCGTTTTAGGAGTCGTCTATCAGAAGGGAGAAAAGCCTCCCTTTCTTAATAATCCGCGGGGTACTGCCGTCTGGGATGGGCGTTTCTCGGGTGATTTAGACCAGGCGGAAACCGATTCACCCCTGGCGTTAGCAGCTTTGAAAGGGGGAGAGGTTTTCTTAATCCGGGATGGGCTTGGGATTTCCCCCCTCTATTATGGCGAAGTAGACGGGACGCTGGTTTTTGCTTCCGAGGTGAAAGCCCTAATCGGAGTCGCCTCGAAAATTCAGGAATTCCCCCCCGGGTATAAGTACCTTTCCGGAACAGGATTTCAGCAGTATTTTGGCTTAAAGCCCGTCGAGGCCTGGCCGCTTGAACAGGAAGAAGCTGCGCTCCGGTTAAGGAGAGCATTAGAGGAAGCGGTGGCCCAATATACAGCAGGACGGACGGAGATCGGCTCGCTGCTCTCCGGCGGTCTTGATTCTAGTACCTTGGCTGCCCTTGCCCGGCCGCAAGTAGACAGGTTGCACACCTTTGCTTGCGGGATGGAAGGAGCATCCGATCTGGAGTATGCGCGGGAAGTGGCGGATCATATCGATTCGATCCATCATGAAGCCATTTATTCGCTGCAGGATTTATGGAATGTTTTGCCGGACGTAATTTACCACTTGGAATCCTTTGATGCGCTTTTAATCCGTTCCGCCATCACCCATTATCTGGTGACAAAAATGGTGGCCGATTATGTGCCGGCCGCTTTCTCCGGTGAAGGGGGAGACGAGCTTTTTGCCGGCTATGCTTACTACAAAGATCTGGATCCGGACGATTTAAACGGTGAATTAATCGCCAGTATTAATCGGATGCATAATACCGCCCTACAACGGGTGGACCGGGCGGCTTCGGCCTACGGAACAGAAGCGTATGTTAGTTTCCTGGCGCCGTCGGTGGTTAAATTAGCGGTGCACATCCCCGTCGAGTATAAACTCCATGCTGAAGCGGATGAAGAACCGGTGGAAAAGTGGATTCTAAGAAAAGCCGTGGAGGACTTACTACCGGAACAGGCTTTGTGGCGACCGAAAGTGAAGTTTTGGGAAGGGGCGGGGGTCGAAGACCATTTAGCCGATTATGCCAAAACCCAGATTACGGATGCTGATTTTAGGCAAGAACGCCGGTTACCGGATGGTTCCTTCCTCAACACCAAAGAGGAACTGCTTTATTACCGGATTTTCACGGAGCACTTTGGTAACCTAACGGACCTGGATTTTGTCGGACGGACGAAAGGGGCCCCGAAAGTCCCTGAACCCCAATGAAATAATTAATCAATAGTTTAAGAGGCCATAAAGAAATACCCCCTTAAGGTTAAGGGGGTATGTTTTTATGGGATTAGTTTAATAAGTTTTCAGTTATTCGTAACGGAGTTTTCTTCCGCGGGGACAAAAGCGGCATAGATCCGGCGCATGGCTTCTTCAAAATCTTTGTTTTCGATCCCAACGATGATATTAATCTCACTGGATCCTTGGTCGATCATGCGGACGTTAATTCCCGTCAAGGCGGTAAAGAGCTTTGCAGCGATTCCCGGCGTATAAGCCATACCCAATCCCACGGTGGCAATTAGGGCAATATCATGAAAAACTTCAATGGCATCAGGCTGGCAGACGCGGCGAATATCGGCTACAAGCTCGTCCAATTTGTTATTAAGCTGGGAATCTGCAATTACCACCGAAATGGTATCAATACCGGAAGGCATGTGCTCGAAGGAGATGCCATGATCTTCAATGACGGAGAGCAGTTTCCGCGCATAACCCGTCTCGGAATGCATTAGGGTTTTTTCAATGGCAATAATAGTAAAGCCTTTGCGTCCGGCTATTCCAGTGATCGAGCCGGGACTTTTAATATTGCCGTTATCTTTAACGATTAAGGTGCCGGGGGCGTCCGGATCATTGGTGTTTTTAATGTTAATCGGGATTCTGGCTTCCCGCACCGGATAGATTGCTTCTTCGTGCAGCACGGTAGCGCCCATATAGGCCAGTTCCCTTAGTTCCCGGTAGGAGATGGTGTTGATTGTTTTCGGGTTGTTGACGATGCGCGGATCAGCCATGAGAAAGCCGGACACATCGGTCCAATTCTCATAGAGATCGGCATTTACGCCGCGGGCGACAATGGCACCGCTAATATCGGATCCACCCCGTGAGAAGGTTTGAACTCGACCGTCGGGCGTCGCGCCATAAAATCCAGGGATCACTGCCTGTGGATAGCGGGCTAATTCCCGACCGAGGATCTCCTGAGTTTTTTCGGCGTCAAATTTTCCTTGTTCGTCAAAGCAAATCACTGCTGCCGCATCAACAAAGGCAAAATCTAAATAGGCCGCAAGGATTCGCCCATTAAGATACTCCCCCCGGCTGGCCGTGTAGTCGGCGCTGGCGCCGGACGCGATTTTGGCTTCGATAGCAGTTAGTTCGGGTTTAAGATCAAGGGTGAGACCAAGCTGCTGACAGATGGTGAGGTAACGTTCGCTGATCAAGCCGAAGATCTCGGCGAAGGGGAGCTGCTGCTGGACCAGGTCGTGACATTTATATAAAAGGTCCGTGACTTTAAAATCATCCTTGTCTCTTTTTCCGGGGGCGGAAGGAATGACATACTTTCGAGTAGGATCAGCCGCGATGATTGCTCGCACCTTACGGAATTGTTCGGCCGCCGAGAGGGAAGACCCGCCGAATTTAGCTACTTTAATACCCAATCAGGTTCCTCCTTTATCGCTCCTTGGTACATCAAAGAACGGTTCTTTGTTAAGATTAAGTAGTTGAAACTATTAAAGGAATATTAGCCACCAAAAATTTATCGCCTTCCTCTTTACCAATATTTAATAAAGAAAGTCTTTCTTTTCAAGGGAGCGCAGGGCTTTGGGGAGAATAGATGGAATGATAATATTAAACTTAAGGATTGGCTTAAATTAAATGAAAAGCTTAGTTAGTTTAACCCAAAGGAGAAACTGCTTAATGTCATTTCCAACCGAGAAAAAATTCTGGCATAAATGGCTCTCAATCATCAAAACTAATCTGCAGGATCAGTCAGATGCGGCTGGAAGCGGAGAAAAACCAGCGAAGACGGGGGAGAAGCAAAAACCGCTTTCGCTCCAGATTGCGCTGCTCTTAAATCTGCTGGATATTCCGCTGTTTTGGTCGGGAGTACTCTTGTTTTCCTGGCTGATCTTGGAATACCTGTTTGGACCGGCTCTCGATCCAGAGCTGCGCAGAAAAATCCAGGTTTACAGCGAACCATTGGTAGCGGTGTTCGGACCGGCGGCGGTCGGCTACTGGACCAACCGGTTGGCGATTAAGATGCTTTTTCATCCTCAGCGAAAAAACGCGGTTTGGTGGGGTTTGATCCATGCCCGGCGGGAAGATCTGATTGCCAGTTTAGCAAAGGGAATCAAGTCTTCCGTGATTTCACCGGAAATCATCCAGGACTACCTTTCTGAACATGAAGTGCTTAAAAGTTTTACCGACCGTACCGCCCAGGTGATGACTGGGGTGATTTATGATCCGGAGTTTCGTACTGATTTACAGGAGGAGCTTACCAAGTTACTGACGAGAATTGTTAATGATCCCCGTACCAAGGAGCAGTTTGATCAGTACCTGAGTTCCATGATTCAGGATTGGAGCGGTGAGAGCTTTGGTGGAAAAATGCTGGAGTGGACGAAACAACTATGGGGGACGTCCTTACGCCAGAAAATGCTCGCGCTGCTGACCGCAGTGCCAGAGGGGGCTCAGGAGTATCTTTTGCCTCGGCTCCTAGCTTACTTGGAAACCCTCCCTTCCAAGCTCCAAACGGAAGAACGGGAGATCGAGCCGTTGGCGGCGGAACTAATCGCGGAAGGCCTCCACAGGATCGATTTTGAAAAAGTCATCCGTGAACAGTTAGGAAAGCTGGATGCAACTGCCCTTGAACGTTTATTGACTTCCGAAATAGTGGGTGAGCTGGTTTTTATTCAAACCTCCGGCGGGATTTTCGGCTTCTTGGTGGGACTAGCGATCCTTTATCCCCTTTTACGTCCGGTCTTTTTCCTCGGCGGTTTACTCCTCTGGGGAATTTACCACTTGACGGTGGAAAAAGAGTAACCAGCTTAAAAGCTGGTTAAACGATTTGAGCTGTGTTTTGTTCCGGAAGCCGCTCCGGGGTAAATTTCCGCCGCTGGAGGATTTGCTCCACACTGACCAGTTGGACGCAGACGGCAAACAATTCCAGCGCTGTTTGCAGTTCTTTCAGTGGAGGGTACGTCGGGGCGATCCGGATGTTTTGGTCCTGCGGATCGTTGCCGTAGGGGAAAGTAGCCCCGGCATTGGTAAGTTCCACCCCTGCGGCGGCGGCCATCTGCACGACTTGTTTGGCGCAGCCAGGGAGGGTGTTGAAGCTGATAAAATAACCACCCCTTGGCTCACTCCAGGTGGCGATGTTTTTATCCCCAAGTTCCGTTCGGAAGATTTTAAAGGCTAAATCAAATTTGGGCCTGATGATGGCGGCATGTTTTTCCATGTGGGAGCGGACCTGGTCGGCGTTTTTGAAAAAGCGCACATGGGCTAGTTGGTTAAGTTTATTGGGACCAATGGTCTGCAGCGCCAGCTGCTTTTTGAGCCGTTCAAGATTAGCCCGACTGGTGGCCACCATCGCCAGTCCGGCCCCAGCGTAGGAAATCTTCGATGTGGAGCTAAAGATATAGACACGGTCCGGATGCCCTGCTTCTTTGCAGGCTGTTAAGATATTTTTAAGCCGATCTGATTTGGCGGTTAGATCGTGCCAAGCATAGGCATTATCCCAGAAGATCCGAAAATCCTGCGCTTTGGTTTTCATCTTTGCCAAGCGGGTGACCACCTGATCCGAGTAGGTAATGCCAGTGGGGTTACCGTACTTCGGGACACACCAGATGCCTTTAATCGAATCGTCCTTGGCGACCAATTCTTCGATGCGATCCAGATCCGGACCATCATCCCGCATGGGGATGGTAATCATCTCGATTTTGAACAATTCACAAAGGGCAAAATGCCGATCATAGCCGGGGCTGGGACAGAGAAATTTAACCGGATGCCTGCTCCAGGGTGATTCTTGCCCATCCACGCCGAAGAGCATAGCCCGAGCCAACAGATCATGCATCAAAGCTAAACTAGAGTTTCCATGGACAATAATCTCCTCCGGCTCGACTTCCAACAATTCGGCAAAAAGGTGCCGGGCTTCCGGTAAACCTTCGAGGCCGCCATAATTCCGGCAATCGGTTCCATCCGCGGCCTGAAAGACGCCATCAAGGCCTTCCAATAAACCGGCGGAGAGATCTAACTGTTCGGGGCAAGGTTTACCGCGGGACATATTGAGTTTAAGGTTTTTCCCTTTATAATGCGCATACTTTAATTGTAATTGCTTTTGGAAATGAAGTAGGGTATTTGTGTCTAACGTTAATAAATCCACCGTTCAATCCCCCTGAAAAAATATATATACTTCATTATAGGAAAGGTGGGATTGAAAATCAACATAAGTGGGCCAAGTATACAGGTATACCTTTCATTTAGCTTCTCTTTTTACAACTTTTCCTGATCACCAACTCACTGGGGATCAGGACCTTCTTCGGAATGGTTCGTTCTTTATAGATTCTTTCTTTTAAGAGGTCAATGGCTGTTAAAGCCATGAAATTGATGTGGACGCGGATGGTGGTTAAGGGCGGAATTAAAAACTTTGAAGTAGCCAGGTCATTAAAGCCGATGATGCTGATTTCGTTGGGGACATTGACTTTAGCTTCGTGTAAAGCGCGTAAAGCGCCGGTGGCCATTGTATCATTGGCGATCAGAAAAGCGGAGGGTATGTTTTCGGAACTGAGGATGTGCGTAAGGACATTATAGCCTTCCTGATAAGAGATGCGGCAACCGGTATAAATATGGTCGGGATTATATAAATTATATTCCTGCATTAGGTCGATGAATTCTTTCTTACGGTTATCGACAGTTTGTTCTTTATTATCCCCGACGACCGTTCCACCGATAAAGCCGATTTCCGTATGGCCCAAACCGATTAGATACTGAATGGCTTCGGTAATGCCTAACCGAAAGTTGATCGTCACCGAATCGTACAATTTTTCTTGGGGGGAAGAGTCAAGAAAAACAATATTCTGCGTATAGGTGGCAAGTTCGTTGATTTCTTCCTTGGAAAACTTGCCGATGGCGATAATTCCATCCAGTTGATCGACCATAACTTGATAGTGGTCGTTTATTTTATTCAGTTTAAAGGTACTGATGTTGGCCTGTGCGCATTCTTTTTCAAGCGTTGTCATCAGATACAGATAATAGGGGTCATCTAAGAGTTCACTTTCGGAATACCAATCTAGGATCCCAAAATTCAAACGGGTTTCGCTTTGATTTTTTTTCCGTTCTCGAACCGTGACATATTCTAACTCGTCGGCCACCTTAAAGATGCGGACTTTGGTTTCGGGAGAAACCGAGATGGTTGTATCGTGATTAAGCACTCTAGAAACAGTGGCCGGCGAAACTCCTGCCATTTCAGCTATATCTTTTATAGTAGCCATGATTGGTTCCTTCCTAAATTACAAAATTTGTTTTTATTATTATAATTGATTTTCACGCAAATGACAACTGGGTTTAGTAAATATTCAGTAATGTATTCAGGTAAACACCAGGCAAGCAAAAAACTTTATGTAATCACGAGTAAAAAACCACGAGACGGGACTGGACTCTGGAGTATAGCAGGAGATACAAGCGTAAACAAGAAAACAGCGGTGAAACAGAGATTAATAAACCAAGATAAATATTTAGTAAATAAGTGTTGACAAATCACCTAAATGATTTTAATATTTAATTACAACTGGATATAACATTAACACAATAATTTAATGAGGAGGGAAAGATCTTGAGAAGGTGGTTACCCCTATTCCTAGTCTTATTGCTTTTACTTACAATCCTGGGAACAACGGTGTTTGCTGCGGAAAAGTCGGGGAAAATTACCATTTGGGCATGGGATCCTAACTTCAATATTCCAGTCATGGCGGAGGCGAAGGCCCGATACCAAAAGGTCCACCCAAAAGTGGAGATTGAAATCGTGGATATGGCCAAAGCGGATGTGGAACAAAAGCTCAATACGGTTCTTGCTTCAGGAGCACGGGAGGGTTTGCCCGATATCGTCTTAATTGAAGATTATAATGCGCAGAAATACTTACAGGCTTACCCTGGTGCCTTTGCCGATCTAACGAAAAAAATCAATTATAAGGATTTCGCGGAATATAAAACGGAATTAATGACTTTAAAGCGTAAAATCTACGGAGTTCCTTTTGATTCCGGCGTGAGCGCGCTTTTTTACCGTAAAGATATCCTGGCGGAAGCCGGCTTTAAGCCTTCAGACCTTAATAACATCACCTGGGACCGGTTTATTGAAATCGGGAAGATCGTTAAGGAAAAAACTGGGGTAGCCATGGTGGGTTTTGATACTGCTGATGGCGGCACCATGCGGATTATGATGCAATCAGCCGGCCAATGGTATTTCGATGCCAAAGGGGACCCGCATATTGTCAAAAATGACGCGATCAGAGAAGCGTTTCTTACCTACAAAAAACTGGTCGATTCAGGAATCACTAAAACCACTAGCGGATGGAATGAATGGGTAGCCGCTTTCAATAAAGGTGAAACCGCGACGGTGCTTACCGGTTGTTGGATTATCGGCTCTATTAAAGCGGAGGCCAGTCAGGCTGGTCTTTGGGCGGTAGCGCCGACCCCTCGGTTAAACCTGAAAACTTCCGTCAACTATTCGAATCTAGGCGGTTCCAGCTGGTATATTACGGCCAAATCAAGAAACAGGCAAGTGGCGGAAGATTTCTTGAATGCCACTTTTGCGGCGGATCGGGATCTCTACCAAAAGATCCTGGTGGAGCAAGGGGCAATCGGTTCCTATTTACCTTCACAGAACGGACCAGCTTACACCGAAGCGGATCCTTTCTTCGACGGGCAAAAAGTCTATGCTGACTTTGCCGCCTGGATGAGGGAGATTCCCCCGGTTAACTATGGTTTATTTACCTATGAAGCGGATTCCGCGATGATGACGGTAATGCCTGATTATTTGGCAGGTAAGATTAATCTTGAAACCGCGTTGAAAAGAGCGGAAGACCAGTTGAAAAACCAGATTGCCTTCTAAAAGCGGAACACAATGACCAGTAAAAGAGGGATAATACTAAAAGCTGGGCTGTGTATTATTCCTCTTTTTACAGAAAAAGGTGAATGATGATGGCCGAAAAGCTTCCCCCTTTAACATTATCCAGTTTAGACAAGAAGCGCAGGAAGGTTTCTTTTAATAATCGTTATGGTTGGTTTTTCATCTCTTTTTGTCTAATCCTACTCGCTTTGTTTATGCTTTATCCGATTATCAGCTCCCTAATCATGTCGACCTTTTCCTCTCGGGGTATGATCAGTCGTTATGTTGGTTTGGGTAACTATAAAAGATTATTGCATGACACCGTTTTTTTACAGGCGCTCAAGAACACTTTACTCTTCTTCATTATTCAAATGCCGATCATGCTTTTTTTAGCTTTAATGATCGCCACCTTACTGAATAATAAAGCAATTAAATTCCGGGGAGTGTTCCGGACGGGGATTTTTCTCCCGGCCGTAACTTCCCTGGTGACCTACGCGACACTTTTTAAAATGATGTTTAGCTTGGAAGGATTCGTGAATCGATTTCTCATGACCACGCATCTAATCAGTGACCCTATTCCCTGGTTGGTGGATCCTTTCTGGGCGAGGATTACCGTTATGATTGCTTTAACTTGGCGCTGGACCGGTTACAACATGGTTTTTTACCTTTCTGGTCTGCAGAACATCCCAGATGAGCTTTATGAAGCGGCTAAAATCGACGGAGCCAATGCCCTTCAACAACTGGGGCGGATTACGGTTCCTTTGCTGAAGCCAATCATCTTATTTACGGCGGTTACTTCGACGATTGGAACATTACAATTATTTGATGAACCGACCAGTTTTGCTTCGGGAGGAGTAACGGCAGCGACCATCGGGCCAGGGAACTCGCTTTTAACGATGTCGGTCTATATCTATAACCTGTGTTTTAAATACATGCCCAACTTTGGTTATGCGGCGACGGTCGCCTATGTGATTGTGATTTTGGTGGCGATTTTAGCGTTTGTTCAGTTTAAATTGGCAGGTGATCGACGGTGAAAGGCAAGCTTTATTTGTTAAGAGTTCTGCAGTATGCTTTTTTGCTCAGCTGTTTTATCCTTGCGGTTTTCCCTTTTTTCTGGATGGTAGTCGGTGCCACCAACACCGCCGTGGATATCATCAAGGGGAAGATTTCATTTGGCAACCAATTAATTCCTAATCTAAACCGTCTTTTTTCCGACTACGATGTCACCGGGATCTTTTGGAATTCATGTAAAATCTCGCTGTTGACTGTCCTTGGCCAGCTGCTCTTTTCCTCCATGGCGGGTTATGGTTTTGAATTATTTTCTTCGAAAACCCGGGAAAGGATCTATGGCGTGGTGCTCTTGACCATGATGGTTCCCTTTGCCGCTTTAATGATCCCCCTCTTTAGATTGATCGTCAGTTTTAATTTATTGGATAACCATGCCGGGTTAATCTTAACCTCGTTGGTCTCGGTTTTTCTGGTCTTTTTTTTCCGGCAAAGTTTTAAATCCTTTCCCAAGGAGATTATTCAAGCGGCACGTGTGGATGGGGCCGGTGAGTTTCGGATCTTCTGTTCGATCGTTGTGCCCGCAATGAAAGCCACCTATGCGGCGGCTGCCATCTATGCCTTTATGACCAGTTGGAACAGTTATATGTGGCCGTTAATTGTCTTGCAAAGTAATGAGCAAAAAACCATGCAACTTTTAATCTCTACGTTGTCGTCAGCCTATTTTCCTGAATATGGCGTGATTATGACTGCAATTATCATTTCGACCCTCCCCATGATCTGTATCTTCTTTAGTTTACAAAAACATTTTATCCATGGGATCACCGGATCCTTAAAACAGTGATAGGAGAAGGCTAATGAGGAAGATAATTAATTTGAACAATGGCTGGTATTATAAGCCTGAATACCGAAAAGGTCTGGAACGGGAAGAAGATCTATCCGGATTTGTAAGGGTTAATTTACCCCATACCAACCTTGAGGTCCCTTATAATTATTTTGATGAAAAAAGCTATCAATTTCAATCCTGTTACAAATATCCGCTGCAGATCCCCCGTGAGATGGAGGGAAAACACATCTATCTTCATTTTGAAGGGGTCATGGCCGCGGCCAGCGTATACTTGAACGGTTGTTTTGTAGGCGAGCACAAGGGCGGGTACACTCCCTTTGCGTTTCGACTGGATCCGGCTTATTGTTTTGAGCGGGAACCCAATATGATCACGGTTGTGGTTGATTCCACCGAATTAAACGATGTTCCGCCCTTTGGGGGGCAGATTGATTATCTAACTTTTGGCGGGATTTACCGGGAGGTTAGCCTCGGTCTTTACGACCCAATCTTCATTGAAAAGATTAAGGTGGAAACTGGGCAGGTGCTGGCGGTTGATAAAAGTTTGAACGTAATGGTTTTCTTAAAAAATGGGCAGCAGCTTAAAGGAGAAGGTTCGATCCGAGTTACGCTCCAAGAGACCGGCGGTCAGGTGGTTCAGACGCAAGTTTTTCCAGCTGCGATTGGGTCTGATCCTGATCCATTGGTCTTTACTTTAGAGGGTCTGAAGAACATTAAGTTATGGGATGTGGACCACCCGCATTTGTATGAAATCCGCGTTGAACTGAAGATTAATGAATACAGCGATGAATATTGCGACCGGATCGGCTTTCGCCAGGCCGAATTTAAAAAGGATGGTTTTTTTCTCAACGGTAAACGGCTAAAAATCATTGGTCTAAACCGCCATCAGTCTTTTCCCTATGTGGGGTATGCCATGCCCCGACGGGTGCAAGAAAAGGATGCGGAGATTCTAAAAGAGGAATTACATGTTAATTTGGTGCGGACTTCACACTATCCCCAATCCAAGCATTTTATCAATCGCTGTGATGAACTCGGGCTTTTGGTCTTTGAAGAGCTACCAGGTTGGCAACATCTGGGGGGCGAGCAATGGAAAGCCGTAGCCAAAGAAAACCTCCGGGAGATGATTGAACGGGACTGGAACCATCCTTCCATCGTCCTTTGGGGGGTACGGATCAACGAATCCGCAGATGATGATGGGTTTTACACCGACACCAATCGTTTGGCCAAACAATTAGATTCTACCCGGCAAACCGGTGGCGTCCGATTCATAACCGGGAGTAAAATGTTGGAGGATGTGTATACGTTTAACGACTTTGTCCACGACGGGATCCGCGGGCCCTTGCGAGACCAGCAAGCAGTTACCGGTCTGCCGGCTAAGGTTCCTTATCTGGTTACCGAATTTAACGGCCATATGTACCCGACGAAACGCTTTGACCAGGAAGAAAGACAAATGGAACACTCTCTTCGTTTTTTGCGGATCCTAAACGCCGCCGGTCTTGATGATTCCATCGCGGGTACCATCGGCTGGTGTGCATTTGATTACAATACCCATCAAGACTTCGGGTCCGGCGATCGCATCTGCTACCATGGGGTAATGGATATGTTCCGTTTGCCAAAATTCGCCTCCGCTGTCTACAAATCTCAGGTTGCCCCGGCAATTGAACCGGTACTGGAACCCGTTACTTTCTGGGCGCGAGGCGAAAGAAGTATTGGCGGAGTGCTTCCCTTAGTGATCTATACCAACTGCGACTATCTTCAGTTGCAATTTGGGGAGGAACGTCTGGAGCAAAAGTTTTACCCCCAAAGCCGGGAATATCCGGGGGTGCTCTTTCCGCCGGTGATTATCGACTTAGCGCTGATTGGTCCTGAAGTGGTCGGAACCTGGGGATTAGCTTGGAAAGATTCGATTATTACTGGATTCTACCAAAACGAGGCCGTCATCGAAAAGCGTTTCTGTGCCAACCCCTTACCTTCTACTTTGGCAGTGACCGTCGATGATCCGGTTTTAACGGCGGTTGAAAAGGATGCGACGCGGATTTCGGTTAAAGTTTTGGACCAGTGCGGGAATTTACTCCCCTTTATTGATGAAATTATCAAACTTGAGTTACACGGACCCGGTCGGATCATCGGCCCACAGGAAGTAGTGGTTAAAGGTGGCGCAGTTGCTTTCTGGGTCGAAACCAATAACGAACCGGGGACCATTGAGGTAACGGTGGATGCGCAGTCTTTCGAGAAAAAGTCAATTCGGATTGAAGTCAATTGAAGTAACGGAAACATCAGTTAAGGTATTGCCAAATCCAAAGCATCATTCTGGGCGGAGGTTTTCCTTCGCCCTTTATTTGTGCGCGGGCGTGTAATATAATATGGGGAGTGGTAAATAATTACTCCATTTAATAACGGGAGGAATTTGTTGATTATCAGCGAAACTGTACAAAGACACTATACTGTTGTTTTTCGGTAATATGGGCTTAAGGAGGAGACAATGATGTGGCAAGTGTTTTTAAGCGGTGGTCCGGTAATGTTTCCCTTGTTATTCTGTTCGCTTCTGGTGGTAACCATTACGATCGAGCGACTCTGGTATTTCCTGAGCCAGCGTGGGGACTTGGAGGAAATACGGCGTATTGTCTTCCGCTTAATGGAAAAAAGTGCTCCTCTGGAAGCCATTCAATATTTACAAAAAATAAATCATCCGGTCGCGCGGATGCTGCAAGCCGCTTTATTACATTATGGGAAAGACCGGCAACAAGTTGAGTTTACGCTCCGGGACGCCGGAGAGTTGGAAATCAGAAAAATGGAACGGGGCTTGGGTTTGCTGAATGTGATCATTACCGCTGCTCCTCTTTTAGGTCTTTTAGGAACGGTGACCGGAATTATTAACAGTCTAAACGTTTTAGGATCATTACAAGGCGTGGCTTCCCCGGCCCAACTAAGTGGAGGAATTGCCCAAGCCCTTATTACCACAGCTTTTGGTTTGATGATTGCCATTCCTGCCCTCTTCGTGATGCATTGGTTAAATTCAATCATTGATAAAAAGGTCCAAACCATGAACCAGACGAGTAAAGAATTTCTTGACAACTACGAGAACAGAGGTGAGTAGCCATGATGTTCCAGCGGAAAGAGCGCATTTCCCGCATTCCCCGCGTGGATGTGGTGCCGCTGATTGATGTTATGTTCTACCTCGTGCTCTTTTTTATGGTTTTTACGACATTTCGCACTTCGGTTTCGGGGATCCCGGTTGAATTGCCCAGTTCCAACCAAGCCGTGAATTTAGAACAACAACGGGTGATGGTCACCATTAACCGACAAGAAAAAGTGTTTTACGACGATCGGGAAATTTCCTTAAGTCGACTGACCCAAACCCTTACCCCCTTAGCAGAGGCGGACCCCAATCTATTGGTAATTATCAATGCGGATGCGCAGGTTACTTACCAGCGATTGATTGCGGTTATGGACGCAATTACCGATGCGGGCATCGTCCAACCGGCCTTAGGGGTAGAAAAGAAAAAATAAGCACCTTAAGACCGGGTTGCTCACGAGGAGGTTTAGTAATGGATAAACTCCGCTCCGGAGAATTTTCGAGAAAAGCCGGGTCATTTCTTCTGGCTGTGGGGTTGCATGTTCTGATCTTCTCCATATATAGCGGCGGGTACTGGGGTGCTGGTGGGGATGAACTGGGCTATACACTGATCCAGCCGCGGGTGGTTGAAATTGAAGGGGTGCGGACGGAGGTTAGATCCGTACCACCGCGGGAACAGGTTCAGCCCCAACCGGTAAAGCCACCGACGGTGAAAGAGCCGGTCAAGGAACCTTCTGCCCCTCCCCAGCAAGAAAAGGCGATTAGTAAAATCGATGAAGTTCAGCAGGAGAAACCGGCGGCACGGGAAACGAAGCCGGAGGCAGGTGAGGTTGCAAATCAAGTTGGCGCTCCGGAAACGGAGGGGAAAGCCAGTGCCGAACAACCGGCACTTCCGCCTCTAGGGCAGGCCGGAGGGATGGTTGGATTTGTTCCCCGCTTTACCTATCCGAAAAGTGCGGAACATCTGGGTGCCGAGGGAAAGGTCTTGATGGAACTCTATCTGGCTCCCGACGGGACCCTTTTAAAAGAACCGGTAATGCTCGCGTCTTCCGGTCATGCCGCTTTAGATGAGCATTGTCGCAGAATGTTTACCTCACGGGAATGGAAGTTTAAGCCGGCTTCCCAGCCTTATAAACTTCAGGTTGAAATTGATTTTTCAGACAATGAAGTTAAACACAAGTTCATTGGGGAAGCAGCCTACCTTTCAACGGAGGAAGGAGGAGAACAGGTTGAATAGGATCATTCGGAATAAACTCTTACTAAGCTTAATCTTTGCTGTAAGCATGTTAATGGCCGCCATTGCCCTTGAGGCGCAGGGACCAACCGTTTTCACAGTGGGTGGTAGTGGGGAGACGACGGATACCCCTGTGGAAACAGCGGTCCCCGACTCCATCTACCGGAAGGACGCCCAGCGGTTAATCTTGGAAAACGAATATATTGCGGTCGCGGTCAATAATTCGGCTGATGCCACTGGCCGCTTCGGCATTAAGGTCACGGGCGGAGATCCGCTCCGTACCGGGGACGAGGAAAAACCGTTAATTTATGGTTATGAAATGCCCTGGACTTCTTTTACCACGGTTCGGTTTGACGGGAAGGATTACATATTCGGGGGCAAGACCAAAAGACGTTCCGGCGGAACCGGTGAGTACGGAATGATTGTCAGCGCTCCGACTTGGAACAGTGAAACCGAGAGCATCACCATGACCTGTCGCTATGGTTCGGTCGAGGTTACCCAGGAAATTTCGATTGTGGAAAGTACAACGACCGGTTATCCCGATACCACTAAGGTTAAGTATTCCATCGTCAATCGGGATCAGCTGCCCCATGAGATCGGCCTGCGCGTGGTGATCGATACGATGTTGGGCGCAAACGACGGCGCACCCTTTCGGATCGGGGAAACGGCGGTGCAAACCGATGCGGTCTTTGATCAGGAAAGGCTTCCCGAATTTTGGCAGGCCTTTGATACGTTAACCGCTCCTCAGGTGATTGCCCAGGGGACACTCAAGGGGCGCGAAGCGACTCCTCCCGATCTGCTTTACTTTACGAACTGGGGAAGTGTCGCCGATGTCCACTGGGAACCGCCCCTCGTCCCTGACCGCGACTTTACCAGAGCTGGTGAGTTTGAACTGGACAGTGCGGCTGTTTATCTTTGGCAACCGGTGACAGTACCGGCAGCCGGCAGCGCTACCTATGTGCTCTACTACGGTCTTGGCGGGGTGACGGTGGTTCCCGGCCAGTTGCAACTAGGTGTTAGTTCCCCGGCAGAGGTTGTTTACACGGAACGGGAGGAATCTTTCTCGGTGGTTGCATATATTCAAAATACCGGGATCGCTCCGGCCATGAGTGTACGCGCCCGTTTGAATTTACCACCTGCCTTAAAAACAGCAGGAACAAAGCCCAGAGAGATCTATATCGGGAAGCTCGAACCGGGTGAAGTGACCCAGTTACACTGGGAAGTCCAACCCACCGGGACGGTTTTTGGTAACCTTCAGCCCTTTTCAGTGGTGGCTTCAGCGATTAATGTACCGGAAAACAAGGTGGAAAGAAGTATTCGGGTGGTGAAACCGGCTGAATTAACCTTAAAGGTTAATCCGCCGCCTGGGTTAAAGGTGGTAAATGAAAAACTGTCGCCTAATCCGTATCCAATTTCGGCGGTGATTAAGAACACTGGGGAATCGGAAGCTTACGGGGTGATTGGTAGTTTACAGTTGGGAGAGGGGATGCAACCGGCGCCGAAAGAGATTCTCCGGCGTTACATTGGTAACCTAAAAGCGGGGGAGGAATATAAATTAACCTGGTACCTGACCCCCGAAGGCATTGGCAAGCGCTCTTACCTTGGTGTTCAATTTGAATCGAACTCAACTAAACCAGTGATGTATATCGCTGGGGTCCGTTTGCCGATTCTTACTCCCAAGATCCGACTGGTTGCTTTAAAAACCCCGAAGGTAGGGGAAATTATCCCGGTGGAAGTTCGGGTGGAGAATTTACCGATGTTGACGGGGGCGGAGTTTGATTTAATATATAATCCAGGGTTAATGGAGATAATTAGGGTGTCAAGGGGGTTGTTTTTCATTGAGAATCAGGGGATGACTCCTTGGCAGGCAGGGGCGATTGACAATACAGCCGGTGTGGTATCACAGATCGGTGGTATGCGGCAAACAGCAGCGATGGTCAGTTCATCGCTGGCAACGGTCTATATTGAACTGGGCAAGGAACCCGGCGAAGCAGTGCTGATGCCGACGGACCTAAAGCTTCAAAGTACGATGACGAAGATTCCTTCTTACGAAGTAGAAGGCTTGAAATTTACCATAAATAAGCAGGGAGGGGTAAAAGTTGATCCATTCACGCCGAGCCAGTGAACGGTGGATGAAGATGCTTGTTTTGGGTTTGAGTTTTCTTTTAATTGCGGTGCCGGCTTGGGCGCAAAGCCGTCCCTATTCCGATGTACCGGAGTGGGCTTACCAAGCGGTTAAAAAACTGGTGGACAATGGTTACCTTGAACTTTATGAGGATGGTACCTTTCAAGGGAACAACGCCGTTGACCGCTATACCTTAGCTACAGTTGTCGCTCGCTTGTTGGCAGACTTCGGGGACGGGGTAGCCCAGGGGGGACAGGAAGATGTGGCGTTACTCCGCCGACTATCCAACGAATTTCAGAATGAATTAGTGCTGATGACTCTGAAAAATAAAGAGTTAGAAGCAAGGTTGATCCAGATTGAACAAGGGAAAATGGTCCTTGCTGAGGACCAGACCAAGAACACCTCCGGCATAAAACTCCTGTCGGAAGAAGCCCAAGCCTTACGGGTTGAGATCGACGGGCTCAGGAGGCAGGTTGCCGAGCTGCTTAAAGAGAAGAACCGCCTGGATACTCTGGAAGAAAACCAGAAAAAACAAGAGGCCGCCTTGGAGAGTTTACAGGCGGAGCTGAACAAGGAGAAACGAACCAACCGCATTATCTTGCTTGTCTTGGGGGTCATTGGGGCGGCAGGTATTTTCCTTCCGGCGCAATAACTTTAGCTTTGTCAGCTTTTTGCTTTGGATCTTCAAATTGACAACCGTTTTATGCTCGTTTATAATACAGAGGTGAGTTTGATCATGAAACCCATCCTTCAAGTTGATCTTTCTTCAATCAAGGATACGCCGGGATTGAGTCTGACCGTAAGTAACCGGCTTGACCTTCCTAATGTAAGTTGGGAAGGAGAACGGTTATTGGAATTTATCAACCCGTGGCGGATTGAACTTACAGTAACCAATGTTAACCGGGGTTTTCAGGTTAGCGGAAAGCTTAACGGTAGTTACCGATTGAATTGCGACCGTTGTTTGGAAAAGGTTCAATCGGAACTGACAACTGATCTTGAGGGCCTTTTCCTTCCGGAGCAGACTGTGAACGAGATAGGAGGAGAAGACGAAGAAGAAGCCACGACGATTACCGGTGATGAGTTGGATCTATCGGTGACGATCTTGGAAGCTATTACTCTGCAGCTGCCTTTGAAAATACTTTGTTCGCCTAATTGTCGCGGGTTATGTTCGGTTTGTGGAACGAATTTAAACGATAACTCTTGTAACTGTCAACCTGAAAGTCTTGATCCTAGACTGGCGACCCTGCTGCAGTGGAAGCAAGATGAAGGAGGTGGAAATAGTGGCCAATCCTAAGCACAGACACTCCAGTACACGCGGGAAATTGCGTCGTACCCATTGGAAATTAAAACTCAGCGCCTTGTCCCGTTGCCAGCAATGTCAGGCACCAAAGTTACCGCATCATGCCTGCCCCAGCTGTGGTTTTTACCGGGGGAGAAAGGTAGTAGAAGTAGACACTAAAGCCTAAGTAAGCTTTTTGCGTTGTATC
>DOID01000145.1:86096-97374 GCA_003511465.1 Bacillota bacterium
CAATATATAGTGTTTGACTTGAAGTTAGGCGTTCAATATATTGTACCGGAATAGTTGAATCAAATGACAACGCAAAAAGCCCTATGCAAAGAAAGAAAAGGTCATATTAGACCTTTTTTCTTTTTACCGAATTGCTTTCGCGGGCATAAAAATCGTAGACCATAATAATATCTCTTAGGAAAGCTTTTTGCGTTGTATTCAATTCCTTTTAGTAAATTACCCTTTAGAGGATAATAATAGCTTTACTCTCGCATTTATCTTTGTTATACTTTTTCTAGTTATTCGGAAACCCTTAAAGGAGGTGTCTAGATGAGAATAGCGGTAGACGCTATGGGTGGCGATTATGCGCCTCAGCAAGCTGTCCTCGGCAGTGTGCTAGCAGCTAAAGAAGAAAAGATTGCTTCGGTGTTAGTCGGTCGAAGCGAAGAAATAAGTCGTGAACTTGCTCAGTATGAAGATGTACCGCCGGACTTGATTACGATCAAAGAGGCCCGGGAAGTCGTGGAATTTAATGATCAACCGGCGATCGCGGTTCGGAAGAAACGGGATTCATCGATTGTTGTCGCTAACCAACTGGTAAAGGCGGGAGAAGCCGATGCGGTAATTTCCGCGGGGAGTACCGGAGCGTCGATGACGGCCTCGCTCTTTGTCTTGGGACGGATTCCGGGGATTTCCCGACCAGCGATTGCGATCCCGTTGCCAACGGTGAAAGGGGTTACGGTGTTACTTGATGCCGGTGCCAACGCGGAGAATGATCCGGAGGATTTGGTTCAGTTCGGGGTGATGGGAAGTATTTACGCCTCGGCGGTCCTGGGGCTAGCGGCGCCGAAAGTCGCCTTATTAAGTATCGGTGAAGAGGAGACGAAAGGGAATAAACTAGTTATCGACACCCACCAGCTACTCAAAGAGAGCGGACTGGATTTTATGGGCAATATAGAAGGCAAAGATCTTTTAATGGGCGCGGCTGATGTAGTGGTCTGTGACGGTTTCGTCGGCAATATTATTCTAAAATTTGCGGAAGGAATGGCCACGGCGATCTTCCAAAAGATGAAGGAAGCGCTACTACAATCAACCCTGACCAAAATTGGCGCTTTGGCGATCAAACCCGGATTAAAACAGTTAAAGGATAGTTTTGATTATTCGGAGTATGGTGGCGCTCCTTTACTTGGCGTGAAGGGCGTAAGCATTATTAGCCATGGCCGCTCCGATGCGAAAGCTTATAAAAACGCCATTAAAGCAGCCGCCAATGGTGTGCGGCAAGATATGATCGGTAAAATCCAGGCCTCATTGATTTAAACGCTTTCATCGCGCAGGAGGGTATGCTGATGACGGGAGAACTCGCTTTTATTTTTCCGGGACAAGGCAGCCAGTATGTGGGGATGGGGTCCTCTTTCTACGCCGAGTATGAACTAGCCCGTTCGATCTTTATAGAAGCGGAAGCAGTAGTCGGCGTTCCGCTCCGCAAGTATTGTTTTGAAGGACCGCTGGAAGAGCTAACCAAGACCCAAGTGGCCCAACCAGCGATTTTGACCTTAGAATACATAATATACCGCCTCTTGACAGAGGCCGGGGTAAACCCCGCCTGGGTAGCCGGACATAGCTTGGGTGAATATGCAGCTGTAGTGGCCTCCGGTGCGCTTTCTTTTGCCGACGCGCTCAAGCTGGTGCAAAAACGGGCGGCGTACATGGCCGCGGTTTCGGTTCAAGGGGGGATGGCGGCAATTATTAATTGTCCTCCCGCCCATCTTGAAAAAATGCTCAACGAGCTTGCGACAGAGGGGGTTATCGAACCGGCGAATCTGAATTCCCCAAGTCAGATTGTGGTTTCCGGTGAATTACCGCTGGTGGAGAAGCTGGTCGCGAAGGTTAAGGAGGAGGGAGTAGGAAAGGCTATTCCCTTAGCTGTCCAAGGCGCTTTTCATTCCAGTCTGATGGTGCCGGCGGCCCGGCGCTTCCGTGCGGATTTGGAAGAGACAAGCTTTTCGCCGCCGACAACACCGCTGATTGCCAATGTAACCGGGGAAGAGGTGACCTCCGCCGGTGATTTTCAACGATTACTGGAGGAACAAATATATTCCCCGGTGCGTTGGGAAGCCATTACGCGGCGATTATGCGCTCTCGGTTGTACAATGTTTTTGGAAGTAGGAGGGAAGGTCCTTTCCGGACTGGTCAAAAAAACATGTGCGGAGGTAAACACCGTTTCCATCAGGGAAGCTGATGAATTTAAAATAGTACTTGCAAAACTAAGGGAGGTTTAGTAATATGAAGTTAGTTCAAGAGGTGGCAATTGTTACCGGGGCAGCGCGGGGAATCGGACGGGCCATTGCGGAGGCTCTCGCTAAGGAAGGGGCCAAAGTGGTTCTAGCTGATCTCTTGCCTGCGGTTGAAGACACGGCGGAAGAAATGCGTCAAGCGGGATTTGAAGTGTTGGCGCTGACTGGTGATGTCGCCAATTTTGCGGAAGCCCAGCAATTGGTGGACAAAACGATCGAACATTTTGGACAAGTTGATATTCTTGTGAATAATGCCGGCATTACCAGGGATAATCTATTATTACGCATGACGCCGGAAGACTGGGAAAAAGTGATCAACATTAACCTAACCGGGACTTTTAACTTGACGAAAGCGACCCTTAAACCGATGATGAAAAAGAAAACCGGGAAAATCGTGAACATTGCTTCGATCATTGGTGAGATTGGGAACGCTGGACAAGCAAATTACGCTGCCTCCAAAGCCGGAGTGATTGCTTTCACTAAATCGGTGGCGAAGGAAGTGGGTTCCCGCGGAATTCGCGCTAATGCGGTCGCGCCGGGTTTTATTAAATCCAAAATGACCGACGTTCTACCGGACAAGGTCAGAGCGGATTTAGAAAAGCAGATTCCCCTAATCCGGTTGGGCTCACCGGAAGATGTGGCAAAAGCCGTTGTTTTTCTTGCTTCTTCCGACGCAGATTACATTACAGGCCAGGTTTTAAATATCGACGGTGGAATGGTAATGTAATGGTTTTGGCAACTACTTAAGTAATATTCTCGCTTTAGCTTAGATAAACTTGATGGACTGATGGAAGGAGGTGAAGTGGTTGGATAAGGTGTTAGAAAAGGTAAAAGAGATCGTCGTCGAGCAGTTGGGTGTAGAAGAGGAAGAGGTAACAGAGAAGGCCTCTTTTGTAGATGATTTAGGCGCTGATTCTTTAGACATCGTGGAGTTGATTATGGCATTTGAAGAGGCTTTTGAGACGGAAATCCCGGACGAAGATGCCGAAAAAATGGTGACCGTTGCCGATGTGGTGAAATATATTAAGGAAAATGTTCAATAATCAATAGTCCCGGGAGCTTCTCGGGACTATCCACAAAATGGTATTATTTTTTATTTTCCCCGCCATTAAGGTGGGGTATTTTATAAATTGGGATCAAAAATAAAGTATTTTGCACGATCATGCAAAAAAGCTCAAATGAAGATGGGGTGGACAAATGAGTAGAAGGGTTGTCGTAACCGGGCTGGGAGTAATCTCACCGCTCGGTTTAGAGGTAGACACTTTTTGGAGAAATATTGTAGCGGGAAAATCCGGTGTTTCAGTCCTGGAAGCTTTTGATGCAACTGAGTTTGACACGAAGATTGCGGCTGAGGTGAAGGGGTTTGAGCCAACCAACTATTTTGAAAAAAAAGACGCTCGTCACATGGATCGTTTTGTCCAATTCGCAGTTGTCGCCGCCCAGCAAGCGTTGGCCGATAGTAACTTAACGATCACTGCAGAGAATGCCCATGAGGTTGGCGTTATAACCGGTTCGGGGATCGGCGGCATCAAGACTATTGAAGAACAAGCTAAGCGGTTATTGGAAAAAGGGCCCAAACGGGTGAGCCCGTTTTTCATCCCCATGATCATCCCGGATATGGCTGCCGGACAAATTTCAATTTATACCGGTGCCCAAGGACCGAATTTGACTGCAGTCACCGCTTGTGCTTCGGGTGCCCACGCGATCGGCGAAGCATTTCGGTTAATTCAGTATGGCGATGCGGAAGTGATGATCAGCGGGGGCACCGAAGCGGCCATTACACCACTGGGGATGGCCGGCTTTACCGCGGCGGGTGCCTTGTCCAAAAACAACGACCATCCGGAACAAGCCAGTCGTCCTTTTGACGCGAAAAGAGATGGATTCGTGATGGGCGAAGGGGCCGGGATCATCATTCTGGAAGAACTGGAACATGCACTGGCGCGCGGAGCCAAGATCTACGGTGAGCTTAAGGGTTATGGATTGTCGGGTGATGCTTACCACATTACTTCGCCGCATCCCGAAGGTCGGGGTGCCTTAAAAGCCATGTCGATGGCAGTCAATGATGCCGGTTGGGTAACGAAAGATGTGGACTATATCAATGCCCATGGGACTTCAACCCACCAGAATGACCTATTCGAAACTAAAGCCATTAAACAGTTGTTTGGCGAAGAAGCCCGTCGTTTAGCGGTTAGTTCCACCAAATCCATGACCGGGCATCTGTTAGGTGCTGCTGCCGGTATTGAGGCGGTAATCTGTTTGTTAGCGCTGCAAAACGGGATCATTCCACCAACCATTAACTATGAATATCCGGATCCGGAATGTGATCTAGATTATGTTCCCAACCAAGCCCGCCACCAAGAGATTACCCGGGTACTCTCAAATTCCTTTGGGTTTGGTGGACACAATGCAACCCTAGCTTTTGCGAAATACCAGGAATAAAGTGGATGAGTTAGTAGAGAAAAAATAAAATCAGGAAATTATGTGATCGAAATGAAGAGCTTAAGTCAAACTTTAGGGCTTTTCCAGGAAAACAGTTTATTACTAGAAAAAGCATTAGCCCACCGTTCATATATTCACGAAACTGGAGGCCAGTCCAACGAACGTTTGGAATTTCTCGGTGATTCTGTGTTATCTCTTGTGATCAGTGAATATCTTTATAATCAGTTCCCGGATAAAACGGAAGGAGATCTTTCGAAGTGGCGGGCCTATCTAGTGAGCGCCGATAGTTTAGCGCGCTTGGCCAAGAAATTGGAATTAGGTTCCGCCCTCCTCTTAGGGGTGGGTGAAGAAAAATCCGGCGGGCGGGAGAGAAAGTCTATTTTGGCGGATACGATGGAAGCATTGATCGCCGCGATCTATCTAGAGTACGGTTGGGATCAGGTGAAAACTTTCATTTTAGAACAGTGGCAACCCTTTATTCTGCAAATGGGGAAGTATGATTTACCGATTGACCCGAAAACCCGCTTACAGGAGATTCTGCAAGCGAAAGCCTTAGTCCCCCGTTATAAGTTACTCAGGGCAGACGGTCCCGATCATAATCGCCTTTATACGATGGCCGTTTATAATGGAACTTGCTTTTTAGGACAAGGGACCGGAAAAAGCAAAAAAGAGGCAGAACAAGAAGCCGCCGAGGAAGCCCTAAAAGCCCTAGAATAAAAAATAAAATAAAGATAAGAAGGAAATTTCCCTTAATTATTGAATTAACCATTTAGAGACTAGAATTTGGCGTTAGTCCTCGTCCTGGCTATTCACACCCACGAGTGATGAAAACGAATTGACTGACGTACTGAATTGAATTAAGCAATTTTCTCATTTAAGTAAAGGATTATTTTTAGGGGGGTTAATATTTGGAGATCCTAAAAGTCTCTGCCAGATCAAATCCGAAATCAGTGGCTGGTGCCTTGGCAGCAGTTGTCCGTGAAAAGAGTAAAGCCGAAATCCAAGCAGTTGGAGCCGGTGCTGTTAATCAGAGCATCAAGGCGATCGCGATCGCAAGGGGTTATGTCGCCCCCAATGGGATTAATTTAGTTTGCATACCTGCTTTTTCGGAAATTGTAATCGACGGAGAAGAAAGGACAGCAATTCGATTTATTGTCCAGCCAAGGTAACCAGCGCCCAGGTGGGCGTTTTTTTTTGGACATATTAAGGACAACCTGACCATATAATCTAGGAGAACGCAAAAGACCCTTAAAGCGGAGGTGTTCTCGGTGGTCACTCCCAATCAAAGACTGGACTTGGAGTTACTAGAGAAGATTAAAAGTGGTCAGGACTGGAAAGCCAAGGAAGAACTGGTTGCTAAATACTTACCAATGGTTAAATATATCGTTAGACGCAAGTGTAACGCGGGTTTTGAATTTGACGATCTGATCCAGGAAGGCTTGATCGGTTTACTAAAAGCGATCGAGAATTATGATGGTCAGCAGTATGCCGTGAAGTTTAGCACTTTCGCTTATATCTGTATCTTAAGAAAGATGTTAAATATCCAGAAGTACTATACTTCGCAAAAATATCAGATGGTAAGTCAGACCATCCCTTTATGCGGATTTGAAGGGGATGAATCAAGAAATTTAATCGAGGTGGTCGAAAACAAGATGGCACCGGATCCCCAGGAGGTGGTGCTACAAAAGTATTCGCTCTACCGTTTAGGGCAAGTCCTCAAAGCATACTTAACGACGGTGGAATATACAGTAATATTCCTCTATCTCCAGGGGCTGGACTGTGGCGAAATTGGCGGGATTTTGGAATTAGAAAGTAAAGTGGTGGACAACGCCAAGACGAGGGCCCGCCTGAAACTGCAAAAAATTGTCCAGCAATATGGTTCGCTCTCTAATCCGCAGATCCCGCTGCAAAGGCGGAAGCGCACGGATTTAGCGATGAAGGTAAAAGCAATTTAACTGGTGAGATGAATTTACGCCAAAAATATGGTAAAATAAAAGAGTTTATAGTAGAGTCTTAAAATCACTACGGGAGGGTACCCTTTGCATCTTAAACGTTTGGAAATTCATGGTTTTAAATCCTTTGCGGATCGAATTAACCTTGTCTTCAAACCAGGGATCACGGCGATTGTTGGCCCCAATGGGAGCGGGAAAAGCAATATTGCCGATGGTTTGCGCTGGGTCATGGGGGAATCAAATCTACGCAATATTCGGGGGACGAAAGTTGAAGATGTGATCTTTTCCGGAAGTGAAGACCGCAAACCCCTAGGAATGGCTGATGTCACTTTGGTTTTAGATAATTCGGATCAAACTTTACCTTTGGACTATGCGGAGGTCGCGGTAACTAGGCGGGTCTATCGGTCTGGTGAGAGTGAGTTTCTGATTAACCGGGCACCGGTCCGGTTGAAGGACATTCAAGAGCTGTTCTTCGACACCGGACTTGGGAAAGAAGCCTATTCGGTGATTAGTCAAGGTAAAATTGATGCCATTCTTTCCGTGCGTCCGGAAGACCGGCGTAGTATCTTCGAAGAAGCGGCGGGCATCATGCGGTATAAAGTGAAGAAAAATTTATCCATTAAGAAATTAGGCGAGACGGAGAATAATATTTTAAGGATTGAGGATCTGTTGGCTGAACTCCGTGCCCAGCTTGATCCTTTGTCGGTCCAGTCTGAGAAAGCCACTTTGTACCTTAATCATCGTACAAACTTAAAACTGGTGGAGATTAACCACTCATACCAGGAAATAAACGGAGTCGAGCAAACCTTACAAAGCTTGGAGGAGAAGCAGCGGACGAAAGAAGAGGAGTTATCGACCGTGCAAGCCGAAGCGGCCACCCTGGCCGAAAAGGCATTGACTGCGCAAACAGAAGCGACTAACCTTGAGACCGAGCTTCAAACCCGACAAAAACAGCTCATGGAAGGACTAGCCCAGCGCGAACGCGCGACGGGAGAACTGAACCTTTATGCGGAACGGAAACGTTCTTTGCAGAACCGGGAAGCAGAGATAACCCACACCTTGGCGCTACAGGAGGAAAAAGCCGTCGCCCTGGAGGAGAAACACGCGGAACTTCACCGTCAGACAACCGGGATCATGGCGGAAAAAGACCGTCTGTCATCGGCGGTTAAACAAATGGAGGAAGTGCTGGCAAACAAAGAGGAAGAAATCAAAGCGGTTCGGACCAAATTGAGTAGCCAAAAAGCGCTTTACAATAATAATCTGGAAACTAACTCCCTTTTAAAACAGAAGATTAGTGAGGAAGGGGCGCAGAAAGGGTTTCGCCAGGAGAAGGAGGCCGAACTCGGCGGAGAATTGGATCTTGCCGTTGAAGAACTGGCGGAGACCGAAGCCCGCCTCCGCACAGTGCAGGCTAATCTAGAGGAGCTGCGAAAAGCAGCAGAGCTGGGTAAAGCGGAGGAACGTCGGTTAGCCGCTGAACTAGAAAAACACAAGACCTACTTGGCGGAAAGAGTCCAAAAAAACCAAGAAATGCGGGAACGCCTCCGTGGGATTGAGTCGAAGATTACAATCCTCTCTGAGTTGGAACGGAGCCGTCAAGGATATTACCATGGGGTTAAAGCTTTATTAGAAGCCAAGCGGGAATCCTTCCACCAAGAGATCCATGGGGTGGTGGCTGATTTAATCCGTCCGGAACGGGGCTGTGAACTAGCTTTAGAAGTTGCCCTTGGTTCTGCCCTGCAGAATATCGTAATCAATCATCACCGTCATGCTGGACAAGCCATTACCTATCTTAAGCAAAACAAGTTGGGAAGGGCAACGTTTCTACCGTTAAACATGATTGAAGGGAAGGTTGATCGGTTTACCGATTCTAAAGCCTTATTAACCCAGTATAATTCCAAGCCAGCCACGCAAGCGGTTTTTTACGACCAACAATACCAAGCGGTGGTTTCCCACTTACTAAGCGGTACCTTAATTGCGCCCGATTTAAAAACAGCGGTGGAATTAGCAGAGAAGACCGGGAAGAAATTTCGAGTGGTAACTTTGGAGGGCGAGGTGATTGCTCCCGGCGGTGCCATTACCGGTGGTAACCTTGACCGTCGCCAAGGTGGTCTCCTGAGCAGGAAAGGGGAGATTCGCCAATTAACTGGGGAAAAGCAGGATCTTTTAGCTTTTCTAGAGCGGGGTCTGACCGAAGAAAGTAAGCTGCAAACCACCATCGAGGAGCATACCAAGGAATATGAAGAAAAGCGGAATTTGGGCCAGGAAATAAGTTTTCAACAAAACTCCGCACTGAAAGATATGGAGGCGATGAACGCCAGCCACCAAAAGGCCATCAAGCAAAAGAACCTTTTAGAAACGGCGATCCAAAAATTAAAAGGTGAATTATCCTCACAAAATTCGGTCGTTATTCAGTTACAAGAAAGACAGCAGCGTTTAGAGGCAGAGCTTGGACTAATCTCTCAAGAAATCCAGTCTTTAGAGGAGAGGGAAAGTAAGCTCATTCAGGAACGGGAACAGAGTTTAAGAGCGCTTTCTACCCTCTCGGCGCAGTTGGCGGGAATACAACAAGAATGGGTTGGTAAACAGGAGAATTTGCAAGAAAACGAGCATTCTATCCAGGAGATCCGGACGGAGGTAGCACGGCGGGAAAGTGAGCTTAAGAAAATAAAGGAAGATCTTGAGCGTCTTGAGGTCGAAAGAAATCAATTAGAAGCAAATATTCGCCACACTGGGCAGGAACTGGCGACGGAAGAAGCCGCCCTTGAGCAACTGCGAACTTCATGTCAAGCGGCCTTAAACTCTGCTAACCAGATGGAGATTGGCCGACGGGAACTGCAAAAACAGGAAGGGGAGTTTTTGGCCGAACTTCACCGTTTGGAACTGCAAATTAACCGTTTAAAGATCAACCGGGATAACCTGGCCGCTAATTTAGCTGATGTTTATGGGGAAAGCTGGCAACAAGATGTTCAGCCGGAGCTAACCCTCCCACCCCATCCGAAACAGGAGATTTTACGCTTAAAAACCCAGATGAAAGCGTTGGAACCGATTAATCTTCAGGCGATCGAAGAATATCAGGGTTTGAAACAAAGGGTGGATTTCCTTTCTCAACAGCTTACCGATTTAACCACTGCCCGGGAATCGTTGCAGAAAGTAATTGCTGAAATTGAAAAAACCATTAAGAAGCGATTTATCGTAACCTTTGAACAGATCCGCAAAGAATTTGTTACCCTCTTTGAGCAACTATTCTCTGGTGGGAAAGCTGATCTTCAGTTACTGGATCCGGATCAACCGCTCGAATCTGGGATCGAAATTCTGGCACAGCCCCCAGGGAAAAGATTGCAGAATTTAGCGCTCCTGTCCGGCGGGGAAAGGGCGATGACCGCTGTCGCTTTGCTTTTTGCCATCTTCCGGGTTAAGCCGTCACCCTTTTGTATTCTCGATGAAATCGACGCTACTTTGGACGAGGGTAATGTCCAGCGTTTTACTGAATTGCTGAAGATGTTCAGTAAAGACCAGCAGTTTATTGTCATTACCCATCGGCGCGGGACGATGGAAGTGGCTAATGTTCTCTACGGAGTAACCATGGAAGAGAAAGGAATCAGTAAGCTAATCTCGCTTGAATTGAAGAAAGAAGCAAGTTAAGGAGGAGCATCATGGCCGATGGACTAGTTTCTCGCCTGAAAGCAAGTTTAAATAAAACCCGCCAAAAGATTTTGGCTCCCCTAGAAGAGGCGGTTCATTTTCATAAAAAAATCAGTCCGGAGTTCTATGAAGAATTGGAAGAGATTCTCATCACCTCAGATGTGGGGTATAGAACCACGATGCTGCTGATGGAGAAGCTAAAAGCGAAGGTAAAAGCGGAAAAAGCAGAGGATACCGCCGTCATTCAGAGTTTTCTCCAAACCATCATCACCGAATTGCTCGCCACGGCACCCCCACCTCTGATCGAAGAAGATTCACCCTTAGCTTTTCTGGTTGTCGGTGTGAATGGGGTCGGGAAGACGACCTCCATTGCAAAATTGGCACAGTTCTATCGCCAGCAGGAGAAAACCTGTCTCTTGGTGGCTGGGGATACTTTCCGGGCCGCGGCCATCGACCAGTTGGCCATTTGGGCTGAGCGGATTGGCGTCGGACTCATTAATCATCAGGAAGGTGCCGACCCCGGGGCAGTAGCCTTTGATGGGATTACCGCCGCCAATGCTCGCAAGCTGGATGTGGCGATCTTTGATACAGCCGGTCGTTTACATACCAAGGTAAATCTGATGTCGGAATTAAAAAAGGTGCACCGGGTGATCAGCCAAAACTTAGCTTCCCGGAAACTTGTGAACGTGCTGGTTTTAGATGCGACCACCGGGCAAAATGCGCTGGAGCAAGCGCGAGTATTTCACGAAGCGGTTGGCGTTGACGGGATTATTTTGACAAAAATAGATGGAACGGCAAAGGGCGGAATTGTCCTGGCCATTGTCGCTGAATTGGGGATCCCCCTCCTTTGGCTAGGCCTTGGCGAACAGGCCGACGATTTACGCCGTTTTGATCCTAAGGAGTTTGCTGCCGCTCTGTTGGGCGAAGCACCTAGCCGAGGGTGAATGACTACCTAGAAAATAGCCTATG
>DOID01000145.1:97555-97711 GCA_003511465.1 Bacillota bacterium
CACCCTTTCAGGTGTCCTGGCGGTAGCCAGGGTGAATGACTACCTAAAAAATATTCTCCCAGGTGAGGTCAAGCCCGTCGGGAATCCGGTAGATGATCTGTTTTAATTCGGCGATTTCACTTAAAGCAAAGACCGGAGCATTATTGTTCAGGAAGG
>DOID01000145.1:97860-102902 GCA_003511465.1 Bacillota bacterium
AGATCATGGTGGTCAATGAGTAAAACCCAGTAATTACGGGCTTTTATCCATAGTTCATCAATAAGCTCAAGTTGGTCGTCGATTACTTCCGGATCGGCGGCTTTTACATAAGTGGCTAGTTTTTCGAGTTGATCGAGGATCTTGGCGGCTTGATTGTCGATCATGACTTCCGTATACCAACCTAAAGCAAAAAATAGTAAAAAGGAGAGCATTACCCCGACGAAGACTTTCATGATTGTGACTCCTTAGTCGCCGAGGGTTTGGTTTGGCAGTAGAACTGGCCGCCGGTGTCGATCATGGCGACTAAGACCGTCCGCGGATCGGTGATCCCTTCTTGGGTTAATTGGTTGCAGAGCCACTCACCGGTCAGTCCGGCTTGGGCAAGGTTTTCTTCTTCGATTTGTCCGTTAACGATGAGGAAGACCGGCATCCGTTCGCGTTTGGGCGTTAGTTCAAAATCCTCCGGGGTAACAGGCCGTCGCCGTGCTTTTGGCAGTACGGATAGGCTTCCATTTGTTTCTAATAAGGCAGACTCCACATCGGACAGGTTAAAATAACCTTGCGAGCGTAATTGCTCGATTAGATCATGCACATGATAAAGGTTTTTCTGCATTTCTGGCCAGTTTAGTTGTCCTTTTACCATGATTGGGCTGGGTTTTCCACAAAGGATGTGGCGAAAAGTCCGGCTTTTAAGTGACCAGAAAGAAAAGACTACTTGCACCAGGAGGAGGGTTAGGACGGGGATGACTCCACTGAGCAAGGATAAACCCCGATCTTGCATGGGAACAGCTACTAGATCAGCGATCATAATCGTAATCACAAATTCGTAGGGCTGTAATTCGCCGATTTGTCGTTTCCCCATGATCCGCGTTACGATGACGACTAAAAGATAAAGGAAAAGCGTACGTATAAAAGTGATTAGCATGTTTTCCTCCTTTTCCTCCTTTATTATGATTACCCCTCTGCGGATGTATACTATATACTTTTTGTAATAGGGCCATCAAATATTGACTTTAGCACCCGGTTAAAGATATCATTATAGAATGAACACTTTAAACGAGGGGAGATTTGTGATGCAGGAGATTAGCCCACTTGTCGTTGCCCAACGGCAACTGGATATGGCCGCTACCAAACTAGAGCTGGACCCCAATATTCATGCGATTTTGCGGGAGCCGGCCCGAGTCTTGGAAGTGAATTTTCCGGTACGGATGGATGATGGTACGGTGAAGGTCTTTAAAGGGTATCGGGCCCAGCATAATAACGCAATTGGCCCGGCTAAAGGAGGGGTTCGTTTTCATCCCCAAGTAACTTTGGAGGAAGTGAAAGCGCTTTCCATGTGGATGACCTTTAAATGTGGAGTGTTAGGTTTACCATACGGTGGTGGTAAAGGCGGCGTTGTGGTTGACCCGACCACCTTATCCCGGGGTGAATTAGAGCGGCTCAGCCGGGCGTATATCGGGGCGATTTCACCGCTGATTGGTCCGGACCAAGACATTCCAGCACCTGATGTTAATACAAATCCACAGATTATGGCTTGGATGATGGATGAATTCAGTAAATATAAGGGTGGAATCACTTATCCTGGCGTTGTCACCGGTAAACCAATTATTGTTGGTGGATCGTTAGGACGGGGCGAAGCAACCGGTCGGGGTTGTGTGATCGCGGTGCGGGAGGCAGCTAAGCGATTGGGAATCAAGCTGCAAGGCGCCATCGGTGTGGTGCAAGGCTTTGGTAATGTGGGTAGCGCCACCGCCCGGTTTTTGGCCAAGGAAGGGGTAAAAATTATTGCCATCATGGAAGTCGATGGTGGGATTTTCAATGCGGAGGGGATCGATCCGGAAAAACTCATCGCCTACAGAGAAAAAGCCGGAACGATTACCACTTACCCCGGATCCCGCCCCATTGATAATCAGGAGTTATTTGCTTTAGAATGTGATGTGCTGGTTCCGGCGGCGTTGGAGAACCAGATTACCGCCGAGAATGCCGGGGAGATTAAAGCAAAGCTGATTGTGGAAGCCGCCAACGGGCCGACGACACCTGAAGCCGATGAAATTTTGGCGCGTAGGGGAATTTGTCTCGTCCCGGATATTCTGGCGAATGCCGGAGGGGTCACGGTTTCCTATTTTGAATGGGTGCAGAACTTTATGAACTACTACTGGACCGAGGAAGAGGTCAATTCCCGGTTGGAGCAGAAGATGGTCGAAGCCTTTGCTTGTATCTACCAAATGAGCCAGGACTATGGGGTTGAGATGAGGATGGCAGCCTATATGGTTTCCATTGCTCGGTTAGCGGAAGCGATTAGAGTTCGTGGTTGGGCTTAAAAGAGCGGGATTTCCCGCTCTTTTTTCCGGATTGATCATCAGAGCTTTTTATGTCGCGACCATGTAAGAAATGGTCGGTAGGGCTTACCATTGCAATACGAAGCAACAATGATATATAATAATTAATGATGTTATTCCTTGAAAATATTAAATTGGAGGAGAATGTAGTGAAAATAATCGACAAAAAGCAACTTGCGCCAGCGATCGTCAAATTCCTTGTGGAAGCTCCTCTGATCGCAAAGAAAGCTCAACCCGGACACTTCATTATTTTGCGGTATCAAGAAAACGGTGAGCGCATTCCGTTAACCATTGCCGACTTTGACCGGGAAAAAGGGACAATTACCTTGGTCTGTCAAGGGATCGGCAAGAGCACAGAAGAGATCAACCAGCTGCCAATTGGTGCTTCCTTTTTGGATCTGTTAGGTCCGTTAGGACAGCCCTACCCCATAAAAAAACTAGGGACAGTTGTTTGTGTTGCCGGGGGCTTAGGGGTGGCACCCCTCTATCCTAAGGCGAAAGCACTGCATGAAGCCGGTAACAAAGTGATCAGTTTGATTGGTGCACAACGGAAAGAAATGCTGATCATGACTGAAGAAATGGCAGCGGTCAGTGCTGAGCTACAGTTTAGTACTGATGACGGTAGCTTTGGCTACCACGGTTTTATTACCGACCCGCTCCGGGCGGTGTTGACCCGGGAAAAAGTTGATGAAGTGGTGGCGGTCGGACCCGTACCAATGATGGCCTCTGCGGTTAAAGTGGCGAAAGAGTTTCAGGTTCCGGTGGTCGTTAGCCTGAATGCCTTGATGGTTGATGGAACCGGGATGTGCGGCGGTTGTCGGGTTACCGTCGGTGGTGAGACCAAATTCTGCTGTGTGGACGGGCCTACTTTTGATGGCGCAGCTGTTGATTTCAAAGAATTAATGATGCGCCAACGCTACTATCGGGATCAGGAACAAGAAGCCGTTCACTGTTGTAAGAGCTGCAAACTTGAGGAGGTCGGAAAATGAGACAACAAATGCCAAAACAAGATCCACAGGTCCGACGGTCCAATTTTGATGAGGTTGCCCATGGATTCACTGCTGAACTGGCCCGAGCCGAAGCCGAGCGGTGTTTAAATTGTAAAAAACCCCTTTGTGTCGACGGTTGTCCGGTTGAAATCGAGATTCCTAAGTTCATCACCTTACTGGTGGCCGGGAAACCGGATGAAGCGTTAGCCAAGATCAAAGAGAAAAATAGTCTGCCGGCCATCTGCGGCCGGGTCTGTCCCCAGGAAAATCAGTGTGAAGCCAGATGTATCCTCGGACGTAAAGGAGAACCCGTTGCCATCGGTAGTTTAGAGCGCTATTGTGCCGACTGGGGTCGGACTCATGCTGCGGAGACCGCTCCAGAACCGGCGGCAAACCCGAAAGGAAAAGTTGCGGTGGTTGGTTCCGGTCCTTCCGGGTTAACCGCGGCTGCCGATTTAGCCCTCCTGGGGTACAAAGTTACCCTTTTTGAATCGTTACATGCTCCCGGCGGCGTGTTACGGTACGGGATCCCAGAGTTTAGACTACCGAAAGCAATTGTCGACTATGAAGTAGGTAATCTGACCAAATTAGGCGTTGATATCCAAACTAACGTCTTGATCGGTAAGACGATTACCATCGAGGAACTATTTGCCCAGGGATACCAGGCCGTATTTATCGGTACCGGGGCCGGACTCCCTTATTTCTTGGGGATCCCCGGCGAGAATCTGAATGGGGTCTATTCGGCCAACGAATTTTTAACCCGGGTTAATTTAATGAAAGCCTATCGTTTTCCGGAATATGATACTCCGATCCGTATCGGTAAACGGGTAGCGGTTGTCGGTGCCGGCAACGTTGCGATGGATTCGGCGCGGACAGCCTTGCGGCTTGGCGCCGAAACGGTCAGTATTGTCTACCGGCGGTCCCGGGAAGAGATACCAGCCCGTTTAGAAGAGTTTGAAAACGCGGAAGAAGAAGGCGTGGTTTTTCATCTGCTGACTAACCCGATCCGGTTGAGCGGGGATGAAAACGGTAACGTGACGACGATGGTTTGTCAGAAAATGACCTTAGGCGAACCCGATGCCTCCGGTCGGAAGAAACCAGTTCCGATCCCCGGTGCCGAGGAGGAGTTTTCCGTTGATACAGTGGTCGTAGCGGTTGGGCAAGGACCTAACCCTATTCTGCTGCAGGCGACCGCTGGGCTTACCTTAAACAAACGGGGTTACATCGAAGCTGATCCGGAAACGCTGATGACCAGTATTCCGGGGGTCTTTGCCGGTGGTGATATTGTCACCGGTGCTGCGACGGTGATCGCCGCGATGGGTGCCGGAAAGCGGGCAGCCCGGGCCATTGATGAGTATTTGTCGCAAAAATAGAAAATAGGATCGCAAATCAAATAAAATAAATCTCCGCCGGTTCAGAACGGTGTTTCCTCAGCCACCAATCTCACTTTTTGCAGACCATAAACGACCAAGCAAAACACGAAAGCTTGCGAAAGTGTTTTGCTTGGTACAGATAGGATGCAAAAAGTTAAGAAGGAAAACGCGAAAGCGTTTTCCTTTGGTTTTGATAGGATGGGTGATCCTACCACTGCCGCGAGAATCGACAGACTAGTAATTTTCTAGATAGTCGCTCACGCTGGCTACTGCCCGCGCGCACATGAAATGATGAAAATTGAGGCCAGCTGAGTCGATAAGCCCCAAAGGCGCTTTTATTG
>DOID01000145.1:102992-106840 GCA_003511465.1 Bacillota bacterium
CTCTTCCTTGCTAAGTGAACAACCTGGGCTATTTTCTAGATAGAGATAACCGGGTTCCGTCCAGATACTGTTGTTGCCACCCAAATCGAAACTGCTAACGGCATAACCCAGGCGGTTATTGAAGTAATATTCAGCTTTGGGCTTATTATCACGGTAGGAGGAAACCTCCTTAGCGACTTGTGTATAAAACACGAATCGCCCCTCACGGTTGGTACGATAGATGTTATAACCAGCAAGATCAGCAATTCCCTCGATTAACTCCCAGCTCAGCTCAAGTTGGTCACCGATCAAAGTGATCTGGAAATTATCCGGGGTGGGTGGGTTGGCATCAATCACTCCTTCAATGATTAACTCCGCATCGGCGGATATTTTAATCTCTAATACTTCTCCTGATTTGGCGTCAATCCGTTCATAATAACTTTCATAGACAGGGTTACTTTTATTTGGAATAGAGATATGGGCCTCATAAGTACCTTCCTTCAGCAAGATGTCTTTACTATTCTTTAAATAATTTCCCTCTAAAACCAGATCAAACTGGGTTGATGCATCAGACTCCGGATCTTCATAAACATAAAACCGACCTTTGCTGGTATCAATCCCCAGCGCACGCAGGGTAGTAACATCCATAGATACCTCAACCCATCCCGGCGCCGTGCCAATTTTTAAAAAAGCCTCTGCTGTCTTCCCAGGCAAGATCGGTTGGTCTAGTTCACCGTAGAAAAGCCAATCATTCTGTGCATCGTAGGCAAAGACTTGTATTTTCCATGTTCCTGGGTACAAAGAGTCGATGGTGATAATCTGATCTTCCTGGTAGGGTTCGATGGTTTTCTCAATAAACAATTTGTTGTTGGTGAGATGGATCCGCAGTTTAGCAATGGGTTCGCTCGCTGCCATGATAGTAAATTGTTCGGTCTGGGAGGTTTCTGCGCGGTAGAGGCGAAGGCGAAGCGTTCCAGGGTCGTTGCCTGGAAAATAGGGTTTAGGTAGACATCCTCCGTTCAGTAAAAGAAAGGTTGTAAGGAGAAAGCTAATCATAATGAGGGGTAATCTTTGTTTTCTGCTCACCATTTTAGCAAACACTCCTCTGACATGAACTTTACATATTGTTTTGACATAAGAAGTAGATATCCCTTCCTTATTTGGCGTAAATTGGAAAACGTTAAAATAAAAAAGGAAAAAGGTTACCTCCGTACGAAGGTAACCTTGGATTCAGATGCCTATATTATTTTAAAGTATTAGGCGATCGGATCATTTTTAGTTTGTTTAGTTTCCCATATGGTCGACAATGCCCCGGTAAATATAGTAGCCTTCCCGCCAGACGTAACCGGGATCCCTTAGTTTCTCCTCTTCCTTTGGATTGGTGATAAAAGACGCTTCGGTGAGAATGCCCGGCATTCTAGTGTTGCGTAAGACATAATAGTTGGCGGTATTAGCGCCGAGATCGCGGAGACCGGTCATTTGTAACAACCGTTTCTGTACTTTGGCGCTGAGGTCATGACTCTGAGCGCTTCCGTTGTTAGCCGAAAAAACAGATGTACCATTATGATCTGGATTAACGGAACCATTGTGATGAACGGAGATGAACCGATCCGCCCAACTGTCGTTCGCTTTTTTAACCCGACCGGCGAGTGTAACATAAGAATCATCGACCCTGGTCATTTCCACGGTTGCTCCGCCGTATTCTACCAAACAGTTACGGAGGGCTTTTGCTACCTGTAAATTAACCTGTTTTTCGGTTAATCCGTTTATCCCAACGGCGCCTGGGTCCCGTCCACCATGACCGGGATCGACGACCACCTTAACTCCAGCCAGGGGTGGGGTGGCAGCGCTGGTAGGTATTGCTGCCGTGCTCAGCGAGAACATCAGTGTTAAAACCAAGCACAGAAAGATCTTTTTACCCAATGCTGACTCCTCCTTTTCGTGTGAACTAAAATACGGTATTAAACTGGACCAACAATCGGTTATACCGGTGGAGGTTAATCTTATCGACATCGGCTTCAAAACCGGAATCGAAGCCAAACTCCAAGTTGGTCGCTGGGGAAAAGTTTTTCCGGAGGCGACCTGAGAAAGTTATTTGTGGGCTGGAGAAAGTTTGCTCCGGAGAGAACAGTACCCCGGTTTTTACCGTTGTATCCCAGTTGTTGTTGAGTTTACGTTGTAAACCACCGCCGATCCCATAGGAGTTATTGGCGTAGATTTCGCCTTTTTCCAGAAAACTATCGTTTAAAACAGAAGAGATGGGGGCAAAACCTTTATCGAAATACCAAGCATTTAAGGTATAAGTTGTTGCCTCGACGTTCTTATTCCACGTGGCCAAGCTTCCGAAAGCCCCGTCGTGTTTATAGGTTTGGAAATTATCGGTGCCCGGTTTATACCAGGCCACTTCAGTCTGGAGAGCACCACCGGCCACATTGGTAATTAAATCGATCCCAAACGCAGTTTCACTAAGATCTCCCGCCGGGGTAGTCACGAAAGTCATCCCAAGCATATGGTTGGGTTTGGGAAAGGCGATACGGAGACCGAACTGATCATCACTGCCAACCATAATCTGTTCTTCCTCGAGAATTGGGTTTAGAAACAGCCTGGAATAATAGCCGCCAAGATAGACCTCGTCATTACCGGTTTGGATCGCAATACCTTGCAGCGGAGAGGCTCCATGGTCGGCGATGAGACCGAGGGGATCCAAGGTAAACTTGAACTGCCCCACGTCTACTAGTAATTGGGGAGACCGGTAGCGGACCGCCGCTTCATTAATATAGAGTTGATTGAGATAACCGTAATTGTTATAGTGGGAAAGCAAAAGATAAAAGTAGAAATTCCGGTCGATCTGGGCGTCAAGATAGATGTTCAAATAGTTTTTAAAATCAGGAGTCTGGTATTTCTCAAAGGTGCGTTGCTTATAATCGGCGAGCAAACTAAATTCCCCGCCGAGCTGGAGGTGGCCCCAGCGGCTTTCTAAATTGGAGAGCCGTTTCGTGAGATTTTCATCGGCCCCTTGGGCCGGATGTGCCCACAAAATGCCTGGAAGAACCAGGCTAAATAAGAATAGATACCAGCGGGGAAACTTGAGTTTGGTAAGGCGTAGCAAAGATTATTCCTCCGTTTCTTTTAACTAAATTTTCAAAGACTGGCCAAAGTGGGATTCCCGCCTGTTATTTGCTTAAACTTCTCTAATTAAACAAAAAACCCTGCTCAAGGGGGGAATGGAATTTTTGGTAAACCATGAAAGATTGTGGCTGAGAGTTCAGAAAAGGGTTTGTGCGGGTAGCTTTAAATAGGAATCAGGGGCGTATGGCACGCCCCTGATTCCTATTTCTGGGAGGCCATCAATTGTTCGGCTTTTTCAATCAAACCCCGGACAATCAGGCCTGCTTCGCGGGTAGTGATCTGGCTGTAGTCGTAACTTCCGCCGTTTCGTTGAATGCGGTCGGCAAAACCAAGTTCTTTCGCTATTTCATATTTGACCTCGTCGGAAACGATGCTGCGTCGCGCCACAGCTCCACCTCCCAAGAATAGTATTGCCTGCTTGTCGTAGTAAAACCATGTTAAAAAAATGATGCATAGTTCAGCAGGAGGGATAGGGAAAATATAAAAAAGGAGGGGAGTAAATGGGCAAAGAAAATCATCATCCGCTGAGTATTCCGGAAAGGGCGGATAATGCGGAAGAGAGTGTGAAATGTCCTTCCTGTGGTACCATGATCCAGCTGGGTTATACTGAGGACGACGATGCGCTCGTCTGTCCGCTCTGTCAGGAACAAGTAACCACTGACGAAGAGTATCGGCTCTACTCTTCAAATGAAGATTACTAAAGCTTTTTGCGTTGTACCTATCTAAAAGGTCCCAATACA
>DOID01000145.1:107048-109176 GCA_003511465.1 Bacillota bacterium
TTTTACTGAAACCCGGGATACCCGGGTTTTCTTCTTATGCTTTACGTAGACCGTAGGTCTGGTCTACCCCTTGGGTAAAGATCACCCCATTTCCCGGTTCATCAATGCGAAGCTCTGTGCGGATATGAGTAACAATCGGTGCGGTGAGGTCTTGTTCGCAGAGGATGAGGGCAATCTCTTTTTCCGGTTCAATTTCCATGGCAAACAGTTTGATGCTTTTATGGATTCCTGATCCTCTGGCGTGAATGATCGTTCCTCCTCTAGCTCCTTTTTCTGTTGCCGCCTCGATTACCGTTTCGCCTTTTCCTTTATCCACAATGACAAAAATCGCATTATACATGGGTTCTTTTACACCTCTACTTTCTTTAAACGGTTGTTCAATAAAGTCGTGGGAACCAAAATAATTAGTCACTGGAATGTTGAAGGCGATCCCGTGGTTGGGTTTTTCCAAGTGAAACTCAGTATTTATGGCCGCGAGAGCCTGTTGGGCAACGTTTTTTTCCGCCACCATGAGCACGATTTCCTTACGGATTTCCGTTAAGGAAAGTAGCTCTAAAAAGCGGTTCTTAACGGTTCCTTTTCCGAGAAAAATCGTCCCGCCGGTTACACCGTGATGCTTAGCGGAGGATAAAACTTTACTGCCTAGGCCATAATTAACAATCACATAAATGAGGGTAAATTCCAGCTGTTCAGTGGACTTATCCATGGCTTTCGACTCCTCCTTTTTTGGCTTTTACTTTAAAGATCATTCCCAAGAGCTGGAGTGCGATCAAAGGAGTTAACGCCACCATGGCGATCACGCCGAAACCATCGGTTAAGACATTGGCCCCTGGGGTGGCTTCCGCTACCCCCTGCGCAAAGGCGAGAATAAAGGTTGCCGTCATCGGTCCGGAAGCAACACCGCCCGCATCAAAAGAGATGCCGACGAATAACTCGGGAACAAAAAAGGTTAGTGCTACGGCGATTAAAAATCCTGGTAGGAGGTAGTGCCATAGTTGGATGCTGGGTGTAATAATGCGCAAAATCGAAAGACCAATCGCAAAACCCACCCCGATGGAAAGGGCGATCAGCACAACCTTTCTTTTCACATAACCGCTGGTGACATCTTCGATCTGGGTAGTTAACACGTAAACGGCTGGTTCGGCTAAAACTGTGACTAACCCCAGGACAAAGCCGATGATTACGACGAGGGGGCGATTGATGGCAGTCAACTGAGTACCGAGCAGACTACCCACATCCATGAACCCTGCTTGTACGCCGCTGAGAAAGAGGATTAAGCCGATGAAGGTGTAAACCATACCTTTTAGGATTCTGTTGGTTGCTTTTTTCGTTAAGTGCAAAAATTTTTTCTTGCCAAAGAGGAAGACAAGTAATAAAGGGAGTAAGGAGATAAAGGAATCCCGAGCATTCGGAGGAATCTTTACCAGGAAAGGGGCGATCAGGGAAGTCGTTTGCGTAAGTTCATACTCGAGCGTTCCTTGAATTTGGTCGGTCTTAGAGAAGATGCTCATCAAGGCCACGGCGATGATCGGTCCGGTCGAAACGATCCCAACCAATCCAAAACTTCCACTTTCTGAAATTTGACTATCTTTATTTAAAGAAGCGATCCCCAGCGCCAGCGCCAGGATGAAGGGTACGGTCAGGGCGCCGGTGGTGGCGCCGGAGGAATCGAAGGCAATGGCTAAATATGCGGGGGACGTAAATAAAGCTAAAACAAAAATAATGCCATAGAGAAGGGTGAAGACCTTAGATAAACGAAGATTGTAAACGGTTCGAATAAAACCGACCGCCAACATCAGGGCAACTCCGAGGGAGACGTTCACCACAATCGAGGACTTGGAGATCATACCGGAAGAAACCGCGTCGACTTGTGCTGCTAAGACGTGGAGATCAGGTTCGGCAATGGAGATCATAAACCCTAAGATCAAGCCAGCGATAATGACAATTATTAGCTTGTTCGTTTTCGCTACAACCTCGCCCAACAGAGCCCCAATGGGGGTAATACCAAGATCAACACCTAATAAAAAGATCGCTAAGCCGATGATGATGAGGAAGGAGCCGAGGAGAAAACGGAGGAGAAGGTGATGTTCCAAGGGTGTTATCGTAAAATGCAGAATCAGAACGATTA
>DOID01000145.1:109463-113096 GCA_003511465.1 Bacillota bacterium
GCATTTATCTGCTAAACATGATTAAATATAGTAATCATGGATAAAATAAGCAGTAATTAATATTTAGTAAAAATCCGGATCTTATTGGCATTTTTGAAGAAGGATGCGGCTAAATCGGAAAAGAGATATTGTTTTATTTCGCTAATCGTCATAGAATAGAAAATGTGGAAAAACAGGGAGGATTGGCGAAGAAAGGACGGATCAGCTTGAAACCAGGCGACCATCTATATTTTATTGGAATCGGAGGCGCGCGTCTTAGCGCCTTAGCAAAAATTATGCTGGAAAGCGGTTACAAGGTTACCGGTTCGGACCGGAATTCCAGTAGAAATACGGCGGAATTGGAAGCCAGGGGAGTTAAAATTTATTACAGTCATCAGAAAACCCAAATTACCGACGATCTTGATGTGGTAGTGTATACCAATGCGGTTGGCGAGCAAAATCCGGAACTGTTGGCGGCCAAAGCAAAAGGACTTCCCCTTTACGAAGGAGCAGAGCTGTTAGGAGCTTTAATGAAAGAAAAAGGAATGGGGATTGCGGTTGCCGGAACCCACGGCAAGACCACCACAACAGCAATGATTTCCTTATTATTAATTAAAGGGGAAAAAGACCCCACCATTGAAGTGGGCGGGGAAATGAAAGAGCTACCGGGAAACCACCGGACAGGAAGAAGCCCCTATTTTGTGGTGGAAGCCTGTGAATTCCGCCGTTCCTTCCTTTTTCTTTCACCTCAGATTGCGGTGATTACTAATGTCGATTGGGACCATCCTGATTGTTTTCCCTCGGCGGATGCGGTTGTTGATACTTTTAAAGAATTCATTACGCTAGTACCCCCGGAAGGAAGGTTAATTATTTGGGGGGAAGATCCTAACCTAAAGCAGTTATTAACAGTGGCAAAAGCACCAGTCACGACCTTCGGTTTGACTCCGGAGGTTGATTGGTGTTGTACCGAGATCGAACCAGTGCCACCCATGGGGATCAAGGGTAAACTGTTTCATAAAGGCGTTTGTTTTGGTGAGCTGGTGCTAAAGGTACCCGGTGAACATAATTTGCGAAATGCCCTCGCCGCGCTGGCCACAGCGGTGGAGGTTGGAGTGCCCCTTACGGACTGTCTAGATTACTTACGGGATTTTACCGGCGTCCGCCGTCGCTTTGAAATTAAAGGCGAAGCCGACGGGGTGGTGGTGGTTGACGATTATGCCCACCATCCGGTAGCGATCCGCAATACCCTTGCTGCCGTGAAAAGACAATATGACGGAAGGGTCTGGTGTGTTTTTCAACCCCATCTGTACAGCCGGACGAAACATCTTTTTGGTGAATTTTCCCACGCTTTTACCAACGCCGATGTGCTTGTGCTTGCCGATATCTACGCCGCCCGTGAGACTGATCCGGGGGATATTTCCAGTCAGCTACTGGCCGCAGAAACAGGGAAATATCATCGGGATGTACGGTATATTGGAGGCCTGGAGGCAATAAAAGCCCATCTTTTATCCCAAACACGACCAGGAGATTTGGTGATTACTATGGGTGCCGGTGATATTTTTAAAGTTGGGGAGGCCTATCTTGAAGCCTTAAAAGGAACCGCTCATATTTAAGACGAGGTAAATAAGGGGTCTTAGCAAAGGAGTCTTTCCGTTCTCTGGAGAATTAACCAGAGAACTTTTCTATTTCTTGCGGTTGAGCTTTTTGCGTTGTAAAAAAGCTTCGTTACGAAATGAGGGAAACTTGATGACGAAAATTGCCATCGCCCGCTGTGGTAGTTATGTCCGAAATGAGGTGGAAGGTGCCGTTCGTAAATGCTTGCAAGAGCTAGGCGGCCTCCAAAACTTTGTTTCTTCCGGACAAAAAGTACTGGTTAAACCCAATTTGTTGGCCGCGGAGCCGCCGGAGCGGGGCGTCGATACCCATCCGGAAGTGGTGCGGGCGGTCTTGCTAGAATTACTTGCTCTTGGGCTTAAACCGCTGGTAGGAGATAGTCCCGGCGTGGGTAGTCTTGCTCGGGTAGCCCAGAAAGCCGGTATCACCGAAATCTGTGATGAACTCGGTGTTCCGTTGGGCAATTTCAACCAGGAAATTGAGGTCAAGGCAGCGGACGGGAAAATCTTAAAAAGCTTTCCCCTGGTCGAAGAGATCACTGAAGTTGATGCGGTGATTAACCTACCACGGATTAAAACCCATGGACTCACCCGCTTAACCGGTGCTGTAAAAAATCTCTTCGGTTGTGTGGCCGGGTTACGTAAAGGGGAGATGCATTTTCGGCTGCAGCACGCCGATGTTTTCCAAGAGATGTTGATCGACCTGGCTTTAACCATCAAGCCTGTTTTGACCATTGTTGACGGCGTGATGGCGATGGAGGGAAACGGACCAAGAAATGGTAACCTAAGACCAATGGGCTTAATCATGGCGGGGGAGAATCCTTTTGCCGTTGATGCTACCATTGCCCGCTTGATCGGCCTTTCGCCTTCGGCAGTTCCGTTACTGGCGTCAGCCATGAAACGAGGAATTTCCGGTCTCAACGCAACAGAGATTGAGCTTCGAGGAGAGCAGTTGGAGGAGTTCATTATCGCCGATTTTCAGGTCCCACCGGCGTCGACCCGGATTAGCTTTCGTGTTCCGGAATTCGTTACCAACTTCTTTCGCCATTATGTCTCCCCTTATCCGGTGATTAAAGCCAACTGCCGCCAGTGTGGCATCTGCCTCCAGGCTTGTCCGGCCAAAGTGATCACCAAAGGACAGGAAAGCATGACCATTGATGACCGGCAATGTCTGCGGTGTTATTGTTGTCAAGAATTCTGTCCCCATGATGCCATTGAACTTTCGACACCGTTTTTGGGGCGCTTCCTCTAAAGACTCTTTAGTAATTTGGCGAGGCGGAGGAACTCTTCCTTTTCCCTTCGCGCTAAGGCGTCGTCGATTTGTACCATTATTTTTCGCCTTTGGGCTTCGTTTTCGGATTCAGCCAGTAATAGTTGAAGCTCTAACTCGATTTGGAGGCTTTTAATCTTTTCCGGGTCTAGAGGGAGCGGAAGTTCTTCCAAGACATCAAGAAAAGGTAGACATGTGTTACGGTTGGGGAAATAAAAGGTTAGGTAAAGGCCGCTTTGTTTCGTTGTTGATAGGTATTCTAAAATAGCGTCGGGATCTGTAAGCGTCACCTCAAAAGATAAAAGGACTGCCGGGGGCATTCCCGTACCAAGGCAGGAGACAACCAGCAACGGACGGAGAAAGCAACCGTTCTCAACGATTTTGATCTGATTAAGACTAGCGTCTTGTTTGAGGAGAGCTAAAAGGATGCGGTTGGGCGCGTCACCTCGGAATTCCCAATTTGATAGAAACCATTGGATAAACCTTTTTTTGGCCAAGGGACTAACCAGTGGTTGATTCATGAAGAATACCTCCCTTTTACCCCGTTGCTACCGATTGCCACGCAAAAATGTTCACCCCTTTATAAGTTAAATCGGTCTTTACGGGGCTCGTCTTTAATCTAAAAAAATCTAATATATTCATATTACTTTTGGCCCGGTCTGATGAACCATATTTCAAAAAAGGGTAAAATAGAGCCGATCAACATCTGTCCGGGAGGAGAAAATGCTTTTTCGGATTTTCCTGGTTTTCATCGGCGGGCTCACCCTTGAT
>DOID01000145.1:113299-113437 GCA_003511465.1 Bacillota bacterium
CTTTTGGTTTTGGGTACCGGAGTATTGGGTTTAGGCTTGGTCAAAAGCCAGGGTTTTTTCCTTTGGCGCCAAACGCGTCTGGAACTAAGCCGTGGGCGGATGCCGACCCATGAGTTAATAAATGGGGTGGTAGTTTTG
>DOID01000145.1:113645-114956 GCA_003511465.1 Bacillota bacterium
CCTTTTACCCGTCCGTATGTGGTTTGGTTGCTCGGCCATTGGCTACGAAAAAAATACCGTGATGATCTTTTCATTAAACTTATCAGTAAAGGCAGGGGAAGAATCTTAAGATGAGGAATTCTGATCAAACTAGAAGTTCGATTTTGGTCAGCGCATGTTTATTAGGGGAAAGTTGTCGTTATAACGGGCAGGGGTATCAGCTCCCCCATTTTGTTGAAAGCCTGCAAAAATATAAGGTTATTCCGATCTGCCCCGAGGTGTTAGGAGGGTTATCGGTTCCCCGGCCGCCCTGTGAGATCAAAGCTGGTGATGGCAACGGTGTTTGGCAAAAAACAGCCGGTGTTTTTACAGAAAGTGGTCTGGATCGGACTGCTGCTTTTCAACGCGGGGCCCGTAAAGCCCTGGCGATCGCAAAAAAATCAGGAGCAAAATTGGCGATCCTCAAAGACAATAGCCCTTCTTGCGGTAGTAACCAGATTTATGATGGCTCCTTTTGTAACAGAAAGGTAGACGGGGTGGGAGTCACTACTGCTTTACTACAAAAGCAGGGGATCAGGGTAATGGCCGAACAGGACTGGATTGAAAAAAGGAGGGGCAACCGTGTCTAAAAAGTATATTGGACTCAAGGTCGTAGGAAGTTTGATCATTGTTGTCCTTTTTATCTTGATTATAAATAGTTTTTTTCGCGAAAATGCCATCTTATTATCCGAACGTAACACTTGGCAGGAAAAGTTCATGTACCTGGAAGAAAATCTTCGGCAAGTACAGGATGAAAACCGGGAATTAAAGGAGATTTTAGACCAAGGACAGCCTGGGCTGATTCTTACTGACCTCAACTTTGAGCAGCTTACTTTGAACAAATCCATACCCCAACGGTTAACCTACCAAATCATGCTAACCGTTGCGAATCAATCGAACCAAACCATTGCCGAAGGGCATGGCGAATTGATGCTGGCCTTTCGACTTCCGGGCAACTTAACTTGGCAGCGGACTACTTGGCGCGAGGCGCGACACCCCTCTTTCAAGGCGGGGGAAGTAAAAAACATCCTCCTCTCAGGGGAGATCCAAGCGACAGCCGGAGAGGAAATGTTACTAATCTTTAGCCTGAATCAACAACCGGGGATCGTGAAACGCCAGATTCGTCTAACGGCGCCAAGCGGCAATGGCGAAGATGGTCAAAGGGATCAAGCATTATAACCGCCGGGGCAGAAGGGTGTTTCTTGGTTCCGGTGAATTTCTTGGAGTATTCTAAAGCTCAGCTCCGCTTGAAAGCGGGCACCCGCTTTATGGTTCCTCCTGAACCAAAAGCGG
>DOID01000175.1:0-174 GCA_003511465.1 Bacillota bacterium
GGCTACAGCCAATTCTTGGATAAAGGGCAGGGCACCCTCGAGCTCCGGAGCAACTGTCAAGATCCGAATAACATCTAGATAGGGCTGGAGGAAGGAAATATCTGGTGGGATAACAAAGCGTTCATCATGGGCACCTTTATTTTGAGGATTTAAAAAAGGGCCTTCCAGGTTGGC
>DOID01000175.1:351-2232 GCA_003511465.1 Bacillota bacterium
CAAAGCCCTTTCGATCCGCATTTTTTCCATCGTCATCGTCGTCGGGAGAAAGGCGGTGACCCCAGTGCTCACCAACTGTTTGGCCATCACCATCAACGCCTGATCATCATCATCCATCACATCGTAACCGGCGCAACCATGGATATGCAAGTCAATAAAGCCAGCAGAAAGGAAAGCGCCTCCCCCGTCGATTACTTCCAAACCGGCACCAAGCCGATTTTCCGCGGTGATTTCTTGAATCGTTTCGGCAAAGACTACCGCTTGGTTTTCTTTGATCCCATCCGCGCCAACAAGTTTAATATTCTTAATTACTTCCATGATCTTCATCCCCATATGATCTTAATTCTAATAAGTTGTTCTGCTTATTTATTCTTATATAAGTTTATACCTAGATCAAGAGTTATTTCAATTACTATTTCACCAGACACCTTATTTTAACGATTTACAGAACGGGCTGGGGAGGCAATCCGTAAAAGGTTGGCTGCTCTAGATCAAACATATTTACGAGCAACAGGTCAGCGCCACACCCAGCCGCTAATTCCGGACGTTTTAATCCCGAACGGAACTGCAGGAGCCGCTTGGCTCCTACAGTTTGTTTTTTAAGCTCAGACGTTCAAGTTCCTCGCGGACATAGCTGCCTTCATGTGGGTCACCAACGGGTCGGCAACGGTCCCGACTACAACTTGATAGTTGTTACCAGGCATCTTTAAGACCGCAGTCGCACCCAGTTCTTTTAGACGGGCTTCGTTAACTTGTTCGCTATTGTTAACGGTAATCCGAATTCTGGTGATACAGGCATCAACCACTTTGATGTTATCCTTACCTCCCAACGCGGCTAGGACTTCCGCCGCCCGGTCACGCAGGTCGGTATTGCTTAGACCGGATAGAACCGCAGACTCTTCCTCGATCCGTCCTGGAGTGGGGATGTTCATTTTCTTAATGAAGAAAACGAACGTGAAGTAGTAGACTATACCGAAGAGCAACCCGACTATTAACAGGCTAATAGGTTTTGAGGAAATTCCAAAGCTGAGCACATAATCAATAAAACCGGCCGAAAAACCAAACCCGCACCTCATGCCTAGGGCCGTCGTCACCGCCAAACTAATTCCACTTAATAGAGCATGCAGGATGTACAGAACCGGAGCCAAGAACATAAAGAGAAACTCAATTGGCTCGGTGATTCCGGTCAGGAAAGAGGTGAAGGCTACACCGAAGAGCATACCGGCAACGGATTTCCGGTGCTCTGGTTTGGCCGTGGCGATCATGGCTAGACAAGCGGCGGGCAGTCCGAACATCATCACCGGGAAAAATCCGGTCATAAAGGTTCCAGCCGTCGGGTCACCAGCGAAGAAACGGGAAAGGTCCCCCGTGACCACTTGTCCGGCCACATCAACAAACTCCCCAAATTGGAACCAAGTAAAGGAGTTGATCACATGGTGTAAACCAAGGGGAATTAACAACCGGTTAAGAAAACCGAAGATAAAGCCGCCGGTTGCGCCCGAAGTCGCGATCACGTTACCGAAGGTGCTAATGTAATCTTGAATCAACGGCCAGACAAAACCGGCCAAAACCCCTAGAATTAAGGCATACAAAGAAGTAATAATCGGAACAAACCGTTTTCCGCCGAAGAAACCTAGGAAATCGGGCACCCGGATTGCTTTGTACTTGTTGTACAAATACGCGGCAAGAATACCAGAGATAATACCGGCTAGGACTCCCATATTAATGCCTGAGTCGAAGGTTGATGCTACTCTGGTCAGAACAAAGAAGCTCACGACAGCGGCCAATCCGGCTACCCCATTGTTCTCATCGGCAAGGCCGATCGCAATCCCGATGGCAAACAAGAGCGCTAAATTATCGAAAATCGCGCCCCCAGCCGCC
>DOID01000175.1:2380-4553 GCA_003511465.1 Bacillota bacterium
CAGCCGCCGGCATAACCGCCACCGGGGTCATTAGTGCTTTCCCCAGTCTTTGCAGGTTACCTAGAAAGTTTCTCTTCAATACTTTCCCTCCTATTTTTGTTTTTGAACAAGAAAAAGAGCTGAAGGAAAATCCCCCAGCTCATGCCCATAGGTAGCACGCTGTAGATGCTAATAATATATTTTCATTTAAAGTATAGTTAATATATTGTTAGTTGTCAATAGCATTTTTTAATCTTTCGATGTGCAATGTAAGATAGCCGACTTCTTCCTCCGGTACCTTAGCATATAGTTCTTCTTCCATCATTTTACCGACTAATTTAGCCAAACCGTAGGATTCTTTATACGTTTTTTTGATTGCGGTAAGGAGTTCATTTTTGATCGTGATTTTTTTGAGAATCCGCTCTACCGCATATCGCACGTGAGAAACAAAACGGGCATAATCAATGGATTTGCGGTCTATCTCCACTTTAAGTTCATCCTCGATAATTTCCAGCGCGGAGTTACAGATATAGGCATATTTAACCGTATTGGAAAGTTGATCTTTGGTTTTTAGGGAATGGATATGGAGGGCAATAAACCCCGCTTCCTCCTCCGGAATCTCAAGGTCAAGCGCTTGCTCTAGGAGTTTGATCGCCTCTTTAGCGATGGCTAATTCTTTCTGGTAGAGGGTTTCGATCTCAATCATAAAAGGGTTCTCAATTTTGTCGTTATTTTGCAAGCGGAAGACAGTAAAGGCGATATGATCGGTTAAACGCACATGCATCTCTTCATCCAGGAGTTCGCCGGTGGCGGAAGAGATCAGGTGTAGGACCTCCTCACAAGTCCCAACCAACCTGTCGTCAATCTGGGTAATCAATTGTTTAAATTTCTGATTGGTCTCCGGATTTTCAATGACGAAAACCCGTTCTAGAGCAGTCGAGGCCGGAATCCGCTCCCCGGCTTTGGCGCTAAATCCGATGCCCTTTTTGATTAAAATCTTCTCTACACCCTGCTGTTCCGCTAAAACCACGTTATGATTAAATGCTTTAATCACAGCATAATCGGCCGACAAAATTAGCACCTCCCGCGCCTAGTTCACTAAACAAATCCATAATTAACTCATTCAGTAACAACATTATAACATACCGGGCAAAATTTCAACCTTTTTTGGAACAAGCCTTTTTTCCAAGCGTGAGCGATTATCTTAAATATTTGTTGCAAAGTTCCCTCGTCTTCGGTACAATATAGATAAATTAATAATTAGCGATTAGGTGTGTTACTGGTGAACCAGGCATTAACCTTAACCTAAGCAGGTTGTGGTTAGTGCCTTTTATTTTGACGTAAAGGATGGGGTTCATGTGTGTAAAGGTGTACCGGCTTCCCCCGGAATTGTCATCGGTAAAGCACTAGTGCTTTCGAAAAAGCAGGTGCAAATTCCTAAACGAACAGTTGAAAATCCGGCGGCGGAAATAAACCGCTTCCACCAGGCCTTAGAACAGGCGAAAACTCGAGTTGACGATTTAATCAGTTCCGCCAACGCCCAACAGCAACCGCAAACCGCCGAAATTTTTGGCGCCCATCTTTTGATCCTAGAAGATCCGGAGTTGCTGACTGGCGTCGAAACCATGATCACCACAGAAAAAGTCAATGCCGAGTTTGCGCTGGAGACAAAATTGCATTTCTTCATCAACCTCCTCGCCCAGACTGATAATGCGTACATGCAAGAAAGAGTTGCCGATCTGAAAGATGTGGGCAACCATATTCTCCTGTTTTTATCAGGGGATAAACCCGGCAAACTTCAGCAAGTCCCTGCCGACTCTATTATTGTCGCCGCTGACCTCACCCCTTCTGACACCGCCCGTCTTCCCTTGGAGCAAGTATGCGGCTTCGTCACGGAGTTGGGAGGCCCTACTTCCCATACGGCAATCATTGCCCGTTCGTTAGAACTACCGGCGATTGTCGGTGCCGCCGGTATCACCACCCGTGTGAAAAACGGCGACCTCCTAATCGTCGATGGCGGGCAAGGTGTGGTGATCATTAATCCGGATTCCCAAACGACCAAAGCGTACCGGCGCAAACAGGAGAAAGAACAACAGCAAAAACAGAAACTAGCTAGTCTCATCGATTCTCCCGCCCAAACAAAAGACGGCCTCCAAATGACGCTCCTCGCTAATATCGGCGAGCCCTGGGAGTT
>DOID01000175.1:4857-5097 GCA_003511465.1 Bacillota bacterium
GTGCGGGCAATTAGACTCTGTTTGAAGAACCAAGCTTTGTTCACCACCCAATTACGGGCGCTCTATCGCGCCTCAGTCTACGGACAATTGAAAATTATGTTTCCGATGATCTCCGGTCTTGAGGAATACCGGGACGCGGTAAAACTGGCAGAAGAAGTGAGGCTAAACTTAATCGAAGAGGGGCATGCGGTGAGCGGCCAGGTTCCGCTTGGGATCATGGTTGAAGTGCCGTCCACAGCG
>DOID01000095.1:0-2510 GCA_003511465.1 Bacillota bacterium
GATGGGGATCGCTTGTCAGGATGAGGTGTCCGGAGCCTTGACCCTTAATTTAGGCCTGATCAAGATTGAAGACGGCAAAGTTGAAATGGAAATGGACATCCGTACGCCCCACTGTGCCGATTTTGAGCGTATGAAGGAGAAAATCGCCGCGAAACTGGAAAGTTATGATTTAAACATCACAGCCAGTAGTAACTTGCTTCCCCATTATCTTCCGGAAGCGAGCTGGTTGGTGCAAACCCTCCTCCGGGTCTACCGGGAAGAAACCGGGGATTTGGCGAAGCCGGTCGCGACCGGTGGTCGAACTTACGCAATGACTTTGGGGAATGGGGTGGCTTTTGGACCGGTCTTTCCGGGACAAGCGGAGACTGCCCACCAAAAGGACGAGTATATTGCTGTCGATGACCTGTTGACTTGTACACGGATCTATGCGAAAGCCCTTTATGAGCTAGCCAGGGAAGAATGAGGGGATAAAGGAGAACATGGCAATGGTTAAACGTAGAATAACATTTGTTTTCGCGGCCATCCTGTGCTTTGCTGGCTTGATCTGGGCGCAAGCAGTGGAAGCAAAGGTTGAAATTCCGATTGTCCTGACGGAACGGGCAGGATTAGATTGGAAAAGCACACCGTTTACGGTTGGGGTTCCCGTGCCGTCGAAAGAGGGGGCGTTTTCTTCCCCACCGCGGATGCTTGACCAGATGGGTCGGGAGGTAGCAAGTCAGGCTGTTTTACTACCGGGACCGACAGGGAAGGAGAGCCCCGGGTGGTGGCGCTTGACTTTTCTTGGTACGATTAACCAAAACGATTCCCTGGTATATCGAGCAGTGTTCGGGGAAGAACAAAAGATTCAACCCCGGACTGCCGTCAAAGTAGAAAAGACATTCTCCGGGTATCTGGTGGAAAACAGTAGTGTGCGCTTGGAATTGAGCACGGATCAACCGATTGTTGCCAAAGCGTGGTTTGATCCCAATGGAAGAGGCTCTTTTAAAGACGACACGCCTTTGCTGGTCGCCCCGCTTGAAATTGGTATTCGAACCACCGCGGCAAGCTTGGGGGCGAAAGCCATGGACATCAGCTTGGAGGAACATGGTCCGGTTCGTGCGGTGTTTCGTCTCAAAGGTGTAATCCCACTAACAGGAATAGAGGGGCCTTTTAGCTATGATTGTCGTTTGATCGTTTATGCCGATACCCCCTTTATTCGTTTAGAAGTAAGGCTGATCAACACCACCGGCGGGCAGCTGACCATGGAGGAGGCGTGGCTAAAGACCACTTTGAACCTGAAAGAGGAGCGGGGTGAAACCACCTTTGGTGCGGGAAAAGGGGCGAGAACAAGTGCTTTAAATAAAAACGCCCATGCACAGCTGGTTGTTGACCACAGCGGTGGGCTGCGTTGGGGTGGGATCTTTGGGTCGGTTTCCATTCCGCAAGGCAGCGCCGGTATAGGCTGGGCTGACCTAAGCGGTCCGGAAGGGGGGGTCAGCGTTGGTATCAAGGATTTTGGGCTTCTGTATCCAAAAGGGTTGCAGGTCAATGGTACCGGTGAAATTAAGATTCAGTTTCTCCCGGTCTCCTCGCCACTAATTTGGGAAGCGGGAGTCGCCAAAACCCATCACTTGACCCTTAATTTCCATGGTGTCCGGGACCGGGATAGTACAAAGTATATTGATGCTGTGACGAATAAGTCGCCGGTTGCCATGCCGGCCGGTGACTGGCTAAACGAAACCGAAGTCCTTTCCCAGCCGCTATTAACCAAAGCCTACCTCGGGGAACTTGATGCCGAAGTGCAGCCCCTAGCGTTGCTTCTGAAGGAGAAGCAGTGGTCGGAACTGCTGAATTTGTATGGACCACCCACCGGTGAACGGGAAATCAACGCTGAACATTGGGGTTTCTATAATTACGGAGACCTGCCGATGGCTTTTTCCGTACCATGGGCCCAGCCAGGACAGTATTGGAATAATAATGCTTATGATCTACCTTATCAACTTCTCTGTGCTTACCTTCAAACCGCAGACCCGGCTTTACTGGAGATCGGGGAGGCTGCATTAACCCATTGGCAGGATGTTGATTTAGTAAATCCAACAGCCAATCCTCGGCCTTTCCCCGGCCTAGATCACCTTAAAGACCCTTTAAGTGGTATGGTGAGTGTTGCCGATGATGTTCTTGTTTTCGAGAACCGCGGTTTACTGCTGGGTTACTATCTCCTTGACGATCAATTCGGCTATGAACTGGCCCTACGGATGGCCGACCGGCTCACGTTACAAGCCGGGGTTAATTTCAGAGATCTTCGCACGGTGGGCGCGGGGCTGATGACCCTGCTCGCGGCCTATCAAGCCAGCGGTCGGCAACGGTATTTAGAGAGCGCGGCTCAATTGGTGGAGGTGGTTTTAGGCTGGCTGCAACAACAGGGGGGTGGCCTCCCGACGGATTTTATTTATAAAGCGGGTTTGGTCACGGACAGTCTGGTTGCCTACTATCAAATAACCAAAGATCCGCGGGTGCTAACGGGGATCCAA
>DOID01000095.1:2762-3205 GCA_003511465.1 Bacillota bacterium
TATAACAAAGACCAGGTAAATGCCTGGATAAATAGAGAAGCCGTGCAGCAACCGAAGGATGTGGCTTTGTCCTACCGAACAATATTCACCTTCTTTAACGGTGCCCGTTTCCGTAATATCAAATAAAAGTAAGCAAGACCCCTTATTTTTTTAACCATGATGTAACAAGTATATACTGGCTAAAGAGCCGGTAAAAGCCGAGGGAATTAAAGGTTAACGTTTCGTTAAACACCTTTCACCTACTGATAAAATAGGGTATTCTTTTATTGTGACAAGTCAATTCCGATGAGGAATTTGAACTTGAGGCCGGATGAGAAGATCTGGCCTTCTTCCACGTTTTCGCCGCATTATGTAACGTAAAATTTCATTCCAACATTATAAGGAGGCCTGGCAGTGGGAAAAAAAGTAACAATTGACGGTAATACCGCTGCAGCTCATGTCGC
>DOID01000107.1:0-1489 GCA_003511465.1 Bacillota bacterium
GAACTGGATCGCCTTGAGGATATTATCATAGATGCGGCGTCCTTCTTCGACCGCATAAACGATGGTTGCGAAGTTATCATCAGCTAGCACCATATCGGAGACATTTTTACTCACGTCCGTCCCGGTGATCCCCATCCCCACACCAATATCAGCAGACTTCAGTGCCGGGGCGTCATTAACACCATCCCCGGTCATCGCCACGATTTGACCTCGTTTTTTCCAGGCATTAACGATCCGCACTTTATGCTCGGGTTGCACTCGGGCGTAAACACTGTACTCGGTAACCTTCTTTTCCAACTCGGCATCGGACATGGCGGAAAGTTCAACACCAGTCGTCGCTTGACTAGCCTCGGTGATCATGCCCAACTCCTTAGCAATGGCCACCGCAGTATCGATATGGTCGCCGGTGATCATCAACGGCTGAATTCCGGCCTCACGGCATTTCTCAATGGCCCCTTTGACTTCAGGCCGCACCGGATCAATCATCCCGGTCAGTCCAACAAAGATTAGATCCTGTTCCACCCTTTCCGGAGTAATTTCCGTCGGTAACTGCGCCCATTCGCGCTCGGCCGCCGCTAACACCCGTAAAGCCTTCCCGGCCATTCTTCTGTTTTCTGCTTGGATCTGCATCTTCAATTCAGTCGTCAGCGGCACCACGCCTTCGGCGGTCAAGATCCGCGTACATTTCTGTAGTAATTCATCAGGCGCACCCTTCGTATACTGGAGCACCTTCCCCTCAGGACCTTGATGCAATGTGGACATCATCTTCCGATTCGAATCAAAGGGCGCTTCTCCCACCCGCGGCGTCGCTGTTTCCAATTCTTCCTTGACCAGCCCCTGCGTGATGGCGTACCGAATGAGGGCGCTCTCCGTCGGCTCCCCAAGCACTTCGTCACCTTCGCCGGTCGCAGCCGCATCATTACACAGCGCCATCGCGGTCGCCAGCGTGGTAACCGGACCGTAGGTTTCCATTACAGTCATTTTATTCTGGGTCAGTGTTCCCGTTTTATCCGAACAGATTACATCCGTACAACCCAACGTTTCCACGGCAGTTAACCGCCTGATAATCGCCTTCCGTTTTGCCATTTCCGTAACACCAATCGAAAGGACAATGGTCACCACTACTACTATGCCTTCGGGAATTGCCGCTACGGCCAGGCTAACTGCTAATAAAAACATCTCCAAAACATGACCGCCCTGGAACCCTCCGTTTTGCAGAACGCTAAAAATAAAGATAAAAACCGAGATCCCAATTATACCCCAACTTAAGACCCGACTTAAACCAGCTAATTTATTTTGGAGAGGCGTTTTTTCTTCTTTGGTTTCTGCCAGCAGATTGGCAATCTTCCCCATCTCGGTCCCCATCCCGGTCGCAACCACAACACCTTCACCACGACCGTAGACCACATTGGTTCCCATGTACGCCATATTATGACGATCGCCCAGCGGGACCTCCTTTTCCTCCGGTTTTAACTTCAAGACATGACTG
>DOID01000107.1:1671-7925 GCA_003511465.1 Bacillota bacterium
GGTACCGCCGCCCCTGCTTCCAAGAGCACGAGATCCCCAGGGACGATCTCTTCCGATTTAACCGAAATAATGTGTCGATCCCGCCGTACCTTCGAATAGGGGGACGCCATCTTTTGCAAGGCAGCGATGGCTTTCTCCGCTTTACCCTCTTGGACCACTCCCAAGACAGCGTTGATGACCACAACCATTAAGATGATTACGGTATCGGCTACTTCCCCAACCACGCCGGAGACGGCCGCCGCTACAATCAGTACAATCACCATTGGATCGGCCATTTGCCCTAATAACCTAGGCAGAAGGGATTTTCGCTTCCCTTCCACCAGTTTATTCCAGCCGTGTTTGGCCAGCCGTGTTTGGGCTTCAGCTGCCGATAGACCGTTTTCTGTTGTTGTTTGATCTTTAAAAACGGCCTCTGTTTCCTGCAAGTAGTAATCCATCGAGGGTCATCCTTTCTAAAGCTTTTTGCTTTGTATCCATCTCAAGGTAAAAAGCTCTTCTACGCATTAGTTTCCGCATTATAGATTATATTTTACCATTATGGCCATCTGGTTATGTTTTAGCCTTCTGCTGTAACGCCCGGATCAAGTCTTTTCTCCGGTCGGTTTCCTCCCGGTCGACTTTGATCTCGACCACATCCCCCTCGCGAGCGTCCGGTAAAAGGTTGATCGCCATCAAGGCAAAAGATCCATCCTCCAACTCAACCACGGCAAAACCCTGTTCAAATCGGTCTATTATCACTCGCATCATATCCCTCCTCGCTGAAAGTATAACACAGATATAGAGGAAATTTAATCCAAACGTAGAAATAAACTGAAGTTAGATCCAGTATGTTTTTATTGAAGGGAAGGGGTAGTTTAGATGTTTATTTTGATCAGCACGGAGGGACAACCAAAAAGCAAGTTCCGGTGGCAAAAGGGTATGCTCCTTTTAATCTTGGCCTTATTTATGGTTACCGCAACCGGATGTTTTGGTCTTTTCCCCAAAGCACCCCATGAAGAGATGATTGCGGCGGCTAAGAAGACTAATAACCTAAAGGAACTGGGATATATCGCCGAAATGTCTTTTCGGATCAAGTCGGAAGATCCCGAGCTGGCAACATTCAACCAAATTCTCAATGAAATATCCATCCCGTTTAGTATCAATGTAGACAAAAAGGAGAAGCGAGGCCAGGTCGGTTTTAGTGTCCTTTATAAGGGGGTGGACTGTGGCAACCTGCTTTTATATGCGGATCGGGAGCGCATATCCGCCCAGTCCAACTTCCTTGGGGAGAAGGTTTTCTTTTTCGCTTGGAGTGATCTACAACCACTAATTCAAAGGTACTTTAATTTACAAGTACAGATTACCGATTATTTCCCCTTGCTTTTTGAGACCAAGCGGAAAACCAGTCGCCAGGCGGAAACTGCCATTTATGACCTTTATACCGATTTTTATGCCGACCACCTTACGGCTGGCCAAAAAAAAGTGGATGTCACCATTACCGATGGTCAGCAGGGAGAAACCATCGTCTGTAAGGAAATTATTCTGCAAATGGGCTATGAGGATCTTAGCTTAGAAGAAAGTAACCGTTATTTCCAAACTTTGCTTGAGAATGAAGCAATCCTCGCCTTACTTCAGGAAAAGATTACGCAATTGGTAACGATCGCAAAGGATAATGGCGATCTAGCAACTTGGCCGGTCACAGAGGAGGATCTCCTTTCTTTCCGCGATAACCTTGACGCTTTCCTGGCCGAACTGGCGACCATGATCTTTACGGAACAGCAGGCGACGCAAGCAGTCCAGCCGCAAACGAGCTTACAAGGGAAATTCCGGATTGACCGCCGGGGCTTCTTACGGAACATGGTGCTGAGTCAAGTGATGGAATTTAACAATTTGCCGACAGAGGAACCGTTATTGGTCGAAGTATTCACAGAAGCAAACCTGGTAAATCCCAGACATGAACTTACTTTCACGGATTTCAGCGGTGCCGAACTGGTTGATGTCGGTAAACTCTCCGCTGCTGACGGCACAGTGATCGGGGAGGAAGTCGCCATGAATTTCATAAACCAATTGATGTTTAACCCGCTGATTCAAGATATTGTGCTACTAAGTGGCTTGCTCGATTCCGAAGTTTATTAATCCCCAGTATATGGCTTAATTTGCAATAAAGAACTGCACCTGACTTAGCAGGAGAATATTCTTCTATGGAGAATAAATATGCTTTAAGGTAGAACTCAAGTTCTATGATTTTAAAGGTAATACTAAGGAGGTAAGTGTTGTGTCCAAGAAGGTTCTTATTCTAATCGTCGCGGTTGTCGTAGTAGGTGCACTGGCCATCTACTTGACCAAGACTTCCGCCCCTGAGGTCGCGACTGATGCGACCGCTTTTAAAATTGGTCTCGTCACCGGTACGGTGTCTCAGAATGAAGATGAGTACCGGGGAGCAGAAGCAGCTATTGCCAAATACCCCGGCCTCATCAAACATGTTACCTATCCTGACAATTTCATGCAGGAACAAGAAACCTACATCGCTCAAATTACCGGTTTGGCTGCTGATCCGGATGTGAAAGCGATTATCATTAACCAAGCCGTTCCCGGCACCGTTGCGGCGATCCGGCAGGTTCGCGAAATCCGCCCGGAAATGATCTTTATCGCGGGTGAACCCCACGAAGATCCGCCACTCATTGAGCCTCTTGTCGATGTGACCCTCATCCCGAATCAGCCGGAACGGGGTAGAACCATCCCGCAACTAGCGAAAAAGATGGGCGCTACCGCGCTGCTCCATTACTCCTTCCCGCGGCATATGTCCTATGCCCAATTATCCGAACGACGCGACATTATGCGCGAAGAATCTGAAAAACTGGGCCTAACCTTTGTTGATGTCAATGCGCCCGACCCGATGGGCGAAGGTGGTATTCCAGCGTCCCAGCAGTTCATTTTAGAAGACGTGCCCCGTCAGGTTGCTAAATACGGCCAAGACATCGCGCTCTTCTCCACTAACTGTGCGATGCAGGAGCCGTTGATCGCTGCCGCCGTGCAGACGGGTGCGATCTTCCCCGAGCAATGCTGCCCGAGTCCGACCCATGGTTACCCGGGAGCATTGGCCCTCGAGATTACCGATGAGATTAAAGGTAACTTCCCGGAAATTCTGAAAGCCATTGACGCCAAACTTATTGAGGTGGGAAGGCCTGGTCGGTTTGCAACTTGGCCAGTTGCCACCGGTTTCCTCCATTCCATCGCCGGTGTGGAAATTGCAAAGTTATCCTTAGAAGGTCAGTTGGATCTCAATGATATCGTTGCGGTTTCTAAAGTCATGAGCGAAAGCGCTGAAACCGAGATCGATATGGTCCGCCTCAGCGACAACGGTAATTTCTATATGTATATCAGTGATTCCTATATCTTAGGTGAATAAGATTACTTCCCGCTTGACCTAAGGAGAAGAAAAGGCGGGCAAATTACCCGCCTTTTTCCCCTATGGCGCCCATCGCGGCGCCATAATTATTACCGAGAGGGGTTTTAAAGTTGCCTGAATCTGCAGTTCTGGAACTTAAAGATATATCTAAAAGTTACTTTGGCACTACAGTTTTAAAAGGAATTAACCTTTCCGTTAAACCAGGAGAGATTCATGCGATCGTTGGAGAGAACGGCGCCGGAAAATCAACCCTCATGAATTTAATTTTCGGCATGCCCGTTATTCATGACACGGGGGGTTTTGAGGGTGATATTCTCATGGATGGCCAAATCGTCAAGATTACGTCTCCCCGTCAAGCAATGGAACTGGGTATCGGCATGGTGCACCAAGAGTTTATGCTAATCCCAGGTTTTACGGTAACGGAAAATATTAAACTCAACCGTGAACTGACCAAACCAAACCTGGCCAGTAACATCCTGGGCTCCAGCATGGAAACTTTGGATTATCACACCATGCGTGAAGATAGCCGGCGGGCTTTAGACAAACTTGGTTTAGCCATCGATGAGAACACCTTCGTTTCCCGTCTCCCTGTTGGCTATATGCAATTTGTAGAGATCGCCCGGGAAATCGATAAGAAAAACGCCCGCCTCATTGTTTTTGATGAACCCACTGCGGTCCTGGCGGAAAGCGAAGCCGACCACTTAATCACGGCCATGAAGCTTCTGGCTGCCCAAGGGATTGCCATTCTTTTCATCACCCACCGTTTAGATGAAGTCATGGACTGTAGTGATACCATCAGCATTCTCCGGGATGGGGAATTAGTTAAATACCTTTCCCGCAATGAAACCAGTGTAGACGAGATCGCCGAATTGATGGTCGGTCGTAAACTAGAACGGGGGCACTTACCACCGCGTCAAGTCGACCCCGATGACAATGATCTAATTCTGGAGTTGGAGAACTTTAAAGTCAAAATGCCGGGTGAACAAGTTCGTAGTTTTAATCTAAAAGTCCGTCGGGGCGAAATTTTAGGCCTGGGCGGCTTAGCCGGTCAAGGCAAGGTCGGGATTGCCAACGGAGTGATGGGCTTATACCCCGCCGATGGACAAGTTATTAAAGACGGACACGCCCTTAAACTAAACGACCCCAAAGCTGCTTTAGATGCGAAAATGGCTTTTGTCTCCGAAGACCGCCGGGGCGTTGGTTTATTGCTCGATGAATCGATTGCCGTGAATATTGTTTTAACCAGTATTGAAGCCCAGCAGCGATTTTTGCGAAGAACATTCCTCCCCGGCGTGCGTCTCCTCGACCAAAAAGCGGTACGTGAGTATGCTGCGAAAATTATCAAAGATTTAGATATTCGGTGCACCGATCCGAACCAACCGGTCCGGCGCCTTTCTGGCGGTAATCAGCAAAAAGTATGTTTGGCACGGGCTTTCTCCTTGCAACCCGAAATCCTTTGGGTCTCCGAACCGACCCGGGGCATTGATATCGGTGCCAAACAACTGGTCCTTGACCTCCTGGTGCACTTCAACCGGGAATATGGTATGACGATTATCATGACTTCCAGTGAGCTGAATGAATTAAGAACAATCTGTGATCGCATCGCCCTAGTCTATAAAGGGAAGGTTGCCGGTATTCTGAAACCGGACGCTTCCGATCGAGACTTTGGCTTAATGATCGCCGGAAAACAACCGGTAAAGGAGGTAGGTTGAGATGGAATTGCAGATGACAAAAGGGAAGCGGATCTCTGATCCCAGCCATCTCAGGGACTTTTATGAAAAGTTTGGTTTACCTCGCCTGATTATCAGCCTTTTTCTTCTTGGTCTTTTTATGTTAGCACTCATCATGAAAATGGACATCACTCTTCTCTTGAGCGCCTCCATCGATCGGATCGGCATGAATGGCCTACTGGTCCTTGCCATGCTTCCGACCTTAGTCACGGGAGTCGGCCTCAACTTTGGCCTCCCCGTCGGCTTCGTTTGTGGTCTGGTCGGTGGCGTAATCAGCATGGAGTATAATTTAACCGGTTTTACCGGCCTTTTTACCGCAATGCTTTGCGCCCTTCCCCTTGCGATCATTTCCGGCTATTTATATGCCGCGCTGCTCGATCGGGTCCGCGGCCAAGAAATGATGGTTGGTACCTATGTGGGTTTCGCGGTGGTAGCTGGGATGTGTATCTTCTGGCTGACGGCTCCTTTCAAAAACCCAGCCATGATCTGGGCGATCGGCGGAAAAGGTCTCCGTGTTACCTTGACTTTGTATGAACATTACAGCAAAGTTCTCAACAATTTCCTCGTCTTTGACCTGTTTGGGGTGACTATTCCCACCGGACTGTTGCTGTTTTTTGCTTTCTTCTGTTGGCTGGCTTCTCTTTTCTTCCAGACTCGGACCGGACTGGCCATGATTGCAACCGGAGCTAATCCCATGTATGCAAAGTCTTCTGGTATTAACACCCGTAAGATGCGGTACTTGAGTATCGTAATCTCTAATGTCCTGGCTGCCCTCGGTGCGGTGGTTTATGCTCAGAGTTATGGTTTTCTTCAGCTATATACGGCACCGCTTTATATGGCTTTTCCGGCGGTAGCGGCGGCTTTAATCGGTGGCGCCACTCTGAAAAAGGCAACCGTCAGTCATATTGTAATCGGGACGATTCTCTTCCAAACCTTACTAACCATTGCTTTACCGGTAACTCAAACGGTGCTACAAGGAACCGACATTAGTGAAATTGCCCGGATGATTATCAGCAATGGCATGATCCTATACGCTTTAACAAGGAACGAAAGGGGGTAAAATAATGACTGAACCAAAAATCGTACTACAAACCTTACCGGAAAACCCGAAAGTCAAACCAAATAAAGGGAAGAGC
>DOID01000107.1:8171-8659 GCA_003511465.1 Bacillota bacterium
GTTTTATCCCTGATTATCCCGGTCATCGCCGGGTTGGGGTTAAACTTTGGGATCGTCATTGGCGCCATGTCCGGTCAGGCAGCCCTAATTATCGTTACCCATCTGGAAATCGGCGGACTACCCGGCTTTTTCCTCGCCGCACTAATTTCGGTTCCCTTTTCCCTTTTTTTGGGTTGGTTGACCGGTTTAGTGCTGAATCGGGCCAAAGGACGGGAGATGGTCACCGGTTATATTCTGGGTTTCTTCGCCAACGGTGTTTATCAACTAATCTTTTTAGTCCTCGTCGGAACGTTAATTCCAATGCACAACCCGAAGTTGATGCTTCCTTCCGGAATCGGGCTCCGCAATACCATGGACTTAATTGCGGTCAACCGGGTATTAGATAACGCTCTGCTGAGTTCTTTGAAGTTGGGTCCCTTTAAAATACCCTGGGCTACTTTCCTGGTGATCGGCCTTTTGTGTCTCTTTACTGCTTTCTTTACAAAGAC
>DOID01000107.1:8778-9198 GCA_003511465.1 Bacillota bacterium
AAACTAGGCCAACAAATGCGCGCGGTCGGTCAGGATATGAATATTGCGGCTGTCTCTGGGATTAATGTCGACCGTACGCGGTTGATTGCCATGATGATCTCTACCGTCTTAGCAGCATGGGGCCAATTGATTTTTCTGCAAAACATCGGCACCTTCAACACTTACAACAGTCATGAACAGGTCGGGATGTTTTCCATCGCTGCCATCTTGATCGGCGGCGCTTCAATCTCCAAGGCGACCATCTGGAATGCCCTGATTGGCGTGTTGCTGTTCCATACCTTGTTTGTGGTTTCACCCCTGGCTGGTCAGCGGATTTTGGGTATTCCCCAAGTGGGTGAATACTTCCGCAGCTTCCTAGCTTACGGCGTCATCGCCGTCGCCCTGGCGCTCCATGCCTGGCAAAGCAGGAAAAAAGCAGCA
>DOID01000046.1:0-4987 GCA_003511465.1 Bacillota bacterium
AGGTTGTTTCTCCAGTGAAATTGAATTCCTTCATTAAATCTGGTTGCTATTCACCCAACTTACTCTTATCCTGTCTCACCAAAATCTGATAGAAGTTTGTATGTAACGAGTTTTCTTGGTTGAGGCTTAAAACTAGTTGCTCTTCGGTTACTTCTCCCACGATTTTACCATGTTTGTCTGTTAAAAAGAAGAGATGATAGTTTTTACCGGTTAAAAAAGGTAAAACTTCACCGACTTTCCGTTTGGCTTCCACGACCCAAACCTGAGATGGAAGTAACCCTTCCTCCGCTAGCAGAGTCGTTTTCCTTGTTTGTTGCGCCCAGTAGGAATAGAGATAATTATTTTTCTGTGTCGAGATCATGAGGGAAAAAAGTAGGATGGGAAGGTGAAAAGGGATAGTTTTCTGTAGCGCCAGCCAAGTCAGGGGGATACCTGCGCTAAATGCGATTATCCTTGTCCATTTAATTGTGGCTTGGGCTGCTTTTTTATAACCGTTGCGGTGGGCTAAAAAAGAAAGAAGGACCCTTCCCCCGTCGAGGGGGTAAAGGGGTAAGAGATTGAAAAAACCCAATCCCAAATTGATTCGGGCTAAATCTTCCGTTAAAGCCGGCAAATGGAGGAGCGGAGAGACGGTGCCGAGGAGGAGAGCCAGAATGATGCTTTCCAAGGGTCCGGCCAGGGCTGTAACCGCCTCGGCCAGCGGATCATTAAACAGCGACGCTTCCATCCGCGCGACCCCGCCGAAGGGAAAGAGTTCAATGCTGAAGGTCTGATAACCGAAACCGAAGGCGGTTACGACATGGGCTGTTTCATGAAGTAAAACGGAACAAAAGGAGAAGGCGAGCGTGGTTATTTCGCCGGTTAAACCAGCGAGGAAAAAAAGGAAGTAGAGAAAAGGGTTGATTTTAAGGTTGAACATTAGCGCCACAAGTCCTGATCGTCAATGAAACGTCGCGGATCCACCGGGTAACCGCCATTGGTGATTTCCCAAAATAGTTCCCGACCGGTTTTGGCAATCTCCTGTCCCGGATTAACCCATTGTCCAAGCTTAATATAAACCTCGGGACAGGGATAATAGATACTTTGCCATCCGCTGCCATGGTCTAACTGGAGCCTCCACCCCCCTTTTTCGGCGGCGGTAAGCTCCGTAACTACCCCGGATGCTGAGGCATACACTGAGGAACCGGAGGTCAAAAGAAAACGGATCCGCTGGGGAGAAACTTCACGACGCTCGAAATAATAAACCGGCGCAGCCAGTTGGATTCCCCGACTGGACGGCGCCAGCACCGGCTGGATCTCGAGGGTAAACCAAGAAGAAACCTCATCATAAACCCGCTGCCACTGCTTATGGGCAAAAGCCCTCAGTTTTTCTTCGGTTTCTTTTGAGGCACCATTCTGTAAGACATAACGGAAACGGTCGACCAGCCCCGTACCGATCCGGGGTACTTTTCCGAGGGCCCATAAAATGAAGATGATTAAAATACAAACCATAATCTGTTTTAAAATGACCGTTTCCCAGTGGGCGAAGGGGCTCCGCTTTTGCAGAAAAGCGGAGCTTGCTCCATCCCCCGCAGACGACGGCTGCTCTAGATGTTCAACAGATTCAACTTCAAGCTCAATTTGGTGATCCCTTTCTTCGCACCGTTCCATGGTTCTCTCCCTCGTTCTTTCCTTTATCACAGATATATGGGAATTCCTTAATTTATAGAACAAGCCGCATGCAGGATTACCCTCCGCTGGCTTTTGGTAATTAGGCGATTCCCTCAATTCCTTAAATTATGATAAATATTACTAACTAAAGAGGAAAACAACAGTTAAAATCGAAATTAATCTTAATTTAACTATTGTTTTGAGAGGTGCAACACGTGGGCATCAAAATAGGGATCATTAATCCAAATGGCTTAGAATCCAGCCTCCAAACAGCTTTAGATGCTTTGGTTAGCGCCTTTGCTAACCAAAATATTAAGGTGCATCTATGTTTATATTCGGAGCAAATACCAAAAGCTGATCTGCTGATCGGAACCTACGAGAAAAGTCTAATTTTAAAGGAACTGGTCGAGACAGAACAGGTACCCCTCGACCTGTCCCCTGAAGCCATCATCATTAAGGAACTGACCCTCGACGATCATACCGCGCTCTGGGCTTGTGCCTATGATTCCCGCGGTTTACTCTATGTCCTTTACGAGTTAGCGGAACGGATCAACGCCCAATCGATCCCGGCTTTATATAAACCGGCGGTGGAAAAACCAGCGTTTAAATCCCGTAGTGTTTTGCATTTTTTGCCGTTTGAGGCGATCAAAAAAGGAGAGGCGTTTCCCCGCTCCTACTGGCGTTCCTATTTTGAAATGCTAATCCAAAACCGTTTCAATGGCTTCACTTTGGTGTTACCCTCTCCGTCAGGCGCACCAATCTTCCCCTATTTATTTTCTGTTCCAGAGTACCCTGAAGTCAAACCCTTTCATTTCCCGGAAGACCTGCGCGCTACCAATTTAAAAACCTTAAAGGAATTTGCAACGCTGACGGCGGAATCCGGGTTAGACTTTCAACTTGGTTTTTGGGATTTTTACGCAGGTCAGCTAAGGCCTGCTTTCCAAGTTCAGGGATTAAATGGGGATAACCTCGGTTCCTATCTTTACCTTGCTTTAAAACAAATCCTGTTTGCTTGTCCAGAGATCAGTGGCCTTGAATTTAAATTTCAGTCGCTGCCGCTCATGCCGGATTTTTGTTTGAATACACTCATTCAAGCTGTGTTAGACACGGGAAACAAAACTAGCTTAAACTTTTACACCGACCAAATGACGCCGGAGATTGTCGATCTGTTGAACATTAATGAGATTAAAGCCCAGCTAACAAAGGAATCTTGGGGTGGGAAACTGGGCCTGCCCTATCTTCCGGAGGACGGAGAAAGCAGCGGGTTTCAATTAACTACTTCAACTGTTTTCCCCTGGGGTGATCCCGATTACCTTTACCGGTTACTTCCTCTGCTCAAATCAACCGGTTACGATCGTCTTTCTTTAATTCTCCCGGATCTAGACACCCAAGGTGAATATGAGCGGCATTGGTATCAGTTTCACCTCTACGGTCGCCTCACTTACCACCCAGGGACCACTCCTGATGTTTTAATCCGCGATTTCCACCGCCGCTTTGGAAAAAGCGGAAATGAGTTAGCCGATCTTTACCATTTACGTTCAAAGGTCATTCCGCTTTATAACTGGGTGCAAGCTGGACAAGGGACCCGCCAGAAACTAAACACCGGCGGCCTCCTCCCCTTTTATCTGCGGACACCAAGCTGCGATCCTACCTATTTTGCCGACTGTCGCGAATACGTCCAGGCTACTTTAAACCGGACCGAACTACCCAAGGTTACCCCGCCGGCGGTTGCTGACCAATTCCACCAGTGTGGGACGGAGATCCTTCAAAGAGTGCAACAGCTTCAGGAGGAGACCTCCCGTAGCGACCAGTTTTTTGAACTCGAGTGGGAACAAACCCTCACGGAGGCGGAAAACCTGGGTCATTTTGCCCTTTTCCACAGTGCAAAACTACGAGCAGCAACCGAACTCGCCTTCTTTATGGAAACCAAAGATCTGTTTTGTTTAGAGCAGGCGTTGAGCTATTTGAAAAAAGCCCGCTTGTACTGGGAGAAGTTGGACTTTGTCCACCGGTTCGAAGGTCGCCTGTTGATCTTGGAAGATGAAAAACGGCTCCAAATCTTACTTGACGAGTACCGGACCCGCGACCCTTTTCTGATCGGCTTTGATTTTGGGACCGTACCTACCTCCCTGCCGCACAACAAAGCGAAGTCGGATATTTTTCCTGATTACTACATCGAAGAAGGTTTTACCTTTGTTGATCACCTTATTACTTATAACCCAGACATCGGTTACGGTTGGCTGAATACCACTGAATTAAAGGCAACCCCAGCCCCGCCAGTGCGTCTTTCGGAGGATGATTTGCTTCCGACACCAGCAGCGGATACTGCTGCTTTATTGCCTTACGAAAATCAGCTCCTGAATAAGATGGTCTGGTCCCGAAAGCCGGCGTCGTTTCAGGTGGATCTAACCCCCGGTTTTTACCAGGCCAAACTAACCCTGTGTGATCGTTCTCCGCAAGCCCGTCGCCACGGGCCGATGAGCATTAGCATTAATGAGCAAGTAATCACCGAAGAACTAATTGTTCCTCCAGGCAAACGCCTTGACTTACAGGTAACCGTAGAAACTCGCGACGGGAAATTAAACTTCAACTTCTCCTGTCCGCCGAATCAGGATTGGTTTATTTCCGCGCTGACGATTCATCCGGTCGTACCGCTGATTACCCACACTCCTGTTACCACCTGGGTCCGGGAAAAGCCTTTAGCCATCCGCGCAACCGTCACCGGGGTCAATCCCATCGGACAAGTAATCCTCTATTACCAATCAGAAAACGAGCGCGGGTACCATATGTTAATGATGAATTCAACTGTCGCCAATACCTACGTCGCCACGATTCCGACCGCTTATTTAGAACAAGGACGGATGATCAATTATTATATTACGGCCTTGGATAATCAAGGGAAAGAAGGATCCTTAGGTAGCTTTGAAACGCCTTTAACCGTCACCGTACTCAAAGCCGGCGATTATATCCCTGCTTTTTTCCACTTTACCCCCAACCTCAAAGCAGAAGATGACAGCGTAACGCTGCAATGCACGATTCATCCCACCGCTGAAGTTGACACGGTTACGCTTTATTACAGAAATAATTGGGAAAATAGAATAAATCAGGTAAGGTTGGAGCGGGAACATGCCGATGATCCTTATAGAACCATCCTTTCCGGCTCACAAGTTTTACCTGATTGTGCTTTACAATATCGTTTTGTCGTTAAATTTAAAAATGGAGTGCTTGAGCTTTTTCCTAACCCGCTCACCTCCACTCCCTATTTTGAAATTAAAAGGCGGCAGGATTAATCAGTGATGATCGCATCGGTTGGACAGTTATCCGCAGCTTCCTCCGC
>DOID01000046.1:5104-6555 GCA_003511465.1 Bacillota bacterium
TCCGCACAAGTTTCCTGTCCTTCTGGAACCTTGGCCTGGACGGCAACAGCTTTTCCGTCATCGTCCCAGGTATAAATTTCCGGGCAGCTACTTATACATAACCCGCACGCAATACAGAGATCCGGTTCTACTTTCGTCTTCAGATGATCACCCTCTTATCCTACTATGGTAGTTATTAGGGGGAAAGTTAGGAGGATTCATTTTGGGTACGATTTCACCTTTCAATGATCTGAATCAACCGAAAAACCGTGGTGTGCTCATCGTTGATGATCAGCGGATAATGCGTTTAATTTTAACGTCCATTCTCAATGACGCAAGAATTCCCATCCTGGGCCAAGCGACCAACGGCTTGGAAGCATTAGAACTCTATGCCCAATTAAAACCAACTGTTGTCCTGCTCGACCTAGTGATGCCGATGATGGACGGGTTCGCTACGATGGAAAAGCTCCTGAACTATGATCCGAAGACTAATATTGTGATCTGTTCTTCCTTACAACAAAAATTCTTTATTTCCCGTGCCCTCAAAACTGGAGCTAAAGAGTTTTTGGTCAAACCTTTCCGGAAAGAACAGGTCCAGACGATTGTCAACAGGATGCTCCTTGGTACAAACGTGATCCATCAATACCCCCGCTACTTGATGTTGGATTAAGGTTATTGGGTAACAAACATTTCTTCCTCATATTTTTTGGTTTGGGGTTTGCTCATTAAATTCTGTACTTTATCGATGATTTGAGGCGCAGCATCGAGCAGCCGATCGACCATCACATTACTTTCCACCGGTAACAACCTGGTTTGTTCTTTGCCGACCACGAGAAAGGCCACGGGATTTAGCGTGATGCCAGCTCCACTTCCACCCCCAAAAGGCAAGCCTCCACTCTCCCCCTGGTCATTACTTTTTGCGTCCACCTTTTGTTGACTGGAAAATTCACTACCTCCGGCCGCAAAACCGAATGAGACTCTCGATACGGGGATAATCACACTTCCGTCCAGAGTTTCTACCGGATCGCCAAGAATGGTGTTCACATCCACCATATCTTTTATACTCTCCATTGCTGTCTTCATTAATCCCTCAATCGGGTGTCCCTGCATGCTTTTTACCTCCTACTAAATAATCCCTGATCCCGGTAAAAATAATATGTCCTAACTTAATTTCAAATATGCAGTCAAACATTGTTTCCAAGCTTGTCCCTGTAAAACAAGGAACAACCATGATGCGGGGGTTTTTTTTGAAGATGTATTCACCGGAAAGGAACCCCATAATCACCCCCTTTGCGCTCCACACCAATCCCACCATAGGCCCGAGCAAAGCCGGCTCCAAACCGGCAATGGCGGTACGCCAGACGAACCGCTTAAAGCATCCTTTTCTTTCCATTTCTTCCGTCACGGTAACCCACTTTCGGTATTTTACCGGCAGGAATAAATAAAAGAAAGTTCCCCCCAGACCATATTTG
>DOID01000046.1:6705-23494 GCA_003511465.1 Bacillota bacterium
TCTTTTTCTGCTTCCGTGTTGGTTAACGCCTCCCTTTGCCAATCGGGAATTTGATAGCGCCAGAGACAAAAGTTAAGGATGCGCAATTCAAGAAAGAAACAATCATCTTTTCCCCGTCGGTGGTAGTGTAGATGAAAAGCAACCGGGAGCAGACCAAGCAATAGGATGACAATAATCGAGAAAAATGAGGTCAAAACTATTCCACCTCTTTGTAACTTGGGAATAGTTTGCCACCGTCACCCTGGAAACTATGCTTTTTATATCACGCTTTTTACATTGTTATTTAATTTATGCCAATTTTCTTTTCATAAACCGCCCAACCCAGGCCACGGTTTCAGCGATCACCACCGAACTGAAAGCGCCCAGGAAAACAATCCCCCACGCGGCTAGCGGGAGGGCCGCAGTCTGGAAGATATTGCGGGTGAAGGGATGCGAAACAACCATAAACTGCATCAAACCGGAAATGGCGACCGCGCCAAGGAGATAAGGGTTATTACCCAAAGGTACCTTCAGAAAAGGCCGAGTCTCCGAACGACAGGCAAAGACATAACTTAGTTGGGAGAAGACCAAGGTGCAAAAAGCCATGGTACGGGCGATAACCAAATTAGCCCCCACTGAAAGCGCGAAATTAAAAACGCCAATCGTAATCAGACCAATACTGATCCCTTGAATCAGTACTTTATAACCCAAACCCCGACTGAAAATCCCTTCCTTGGGAGGTCGCGGTGGCTCGTTCATCAGTTCTTGCTCGGCTGGTTCTACCCCAAGGGCAACTGCGGGGAGTCCGTCGGTTACCAGGTTGATCCAGAGAATCTGAATTGGCAGGAGTGGCAAGGGAATTCCGGCTACAATCGCCAGGAACATCGTGAGAATTTCCCCAATATTGCAACCCAGTAGATAGCGGATAAACTTTCTAATGTTACTGTAGATGCCCCGTCCTTCTTCAATCGCCGCCACAATACTGGCAAAATTATCATCGGTGATCACCATCGCAGATGCTTCTTTAGTCACATCAGTACCACTAATCCCCATCGCGATCCCGATATCTGCTTCTTTTACTGCTGGCGCATCGTTCACACCGTCCCCGGTCATGGCGACCACTTCACCTTGGGCTTTAAGCGCCTTGACGATTTTTAGTTTATGATAGGGATTAACCCGGGCAAAGATGTCTACTTTACTAATGATTCTGGTCAATTCGTCTGCAGGCAAAGCATCAAGTTCAGCGCCAGTCAGCACCATACCATCCCGACGAATGATCCCTAACTCTTGGCCGATGGCCCGGGCAGTTGCCGGAAAATCTCCAGTGATCATTGCGGTCCGGATCCCAGCCTGGTGACACTGACCGATTGCTTCTTTTACGCCCAGCCGTACCGGATCCTTAATCCCGACTAATCCTAAAAAGACCAGTCCCTGCTCATCTTCCTCCCGGAGCTGATCCGTTCCTGGGGCCAGCGGACGGTAAGCCAGCGCTAAAATCCGTAACGAACGGCGTGCCATTACGTCCATTACCTGGTTAAGCTTATGTCTTTCCCGGTTTTGGAGCGGAATTACTTTCCCCGCCCACTGGATCTTGGTCGACAGAGCTAGGACCAGATCGGCAGCGCCTTTTATGTAGAGAAGACGGTTTCCTTCCTCCTCAACCAACACACTCATCCGTTTCCGCTCGGAAGTAAAATCAATTTCCGCCAGGCGCTGAACGACGCCCTTTTTGAGACCTGCTTTCAAACCTAAAGCAAGCAGAGCCCCTTCGGTCGGATCGCCGGTTAGTCGCCACTGTTTGGTCTTGAGTTCCAACCCTAAATCCGAATTATTACAGTAAAACCCGGCGGCTAGGAGCATCTCCAAGCCCTGAGCATCAGGAAAACCTGAGTCTTTAGCTGTCGGCTTAATTTCTTTCCCGCGCCAAATAAATTGACCGCTGGGGTTATACCCATGACCGGAGACTTCAATCTCCTCTCCACTTAGATAACAGGTTGTAACCATCATTTGGTTCTGGGTTAACGTCCCTGTTTTATCCGAACAGATTACGGTCGCGCACCCCAAAGTTTCGACCGCCGGTAAACGTCGGATAATCACCGACCGTTTGATCATCCGTTGTACCCCTAAAGCCAGCGCGATGGTGACAATAGCCGGTAAGCCTTCAGGAATCGCAGCCACCGCCAAACTCACGGCCGAGAGAAACATCAACCGAAAATCTTCACCGCGGGCCAAACCAATCATCCCCACCAATACGCAGATGCCGACACAGATCCCAACTAGGATTTTCCCCAGATGATCTAAACGTTGTTGCAGCGGAGTCGAGCCGGCTTCACTACTCGCCAGCATCCCGGCGATTTTTCCTAACTCAGTGCTCATTCCGCTTGCCACCACCACTCCGGTAGCCCGCCCCCTCGTCACCGTGGTTCCGGCAAAAAGGATATTCTTCCGGTCCCCCAGTTCCAACTGGGGCCGATTAATTGCCTCTTTGCTTTTGGGAACGGGGATTGATTCACCGGTGAGTGGGGATTCATCCGCTTCTAACCCGGTAACTTCGACCAGACGTAAGTCAGCCGGGATCCGATCACCCGGGGCGACCCGGATCAGATCGCCAGGTACCACTTGCCAAGCCGGAATGGTTAGGGCTTTGCCTCCTCTAATCACATGGGCCTGGGGCGCCGATAATTCACGTAAAGCTTCTAAAGAGCGTTCCGCGCGGTATTCTTGGATAAAACCCAAAATTGAATTCAGAAAGACAATCGCCAGGATGGTAACAGCGTCATGCCATTCGCCCAATGCCACCGAGATGACTACCGCCCCTAAAAGCACCAAAACCATAAAATCAGCAAATCCCGAAAAGAATAACTTCCAAGGCGAAAGTCGGCTCTTGGTTTCTAACCGGTTTTCCCCATATTCCTCTAACCGCTTCCGGGCTTCGGCATCTTTTAGCCCGCTCTGGAGATCAGTCCGCAGCGAAGACACCATTTCCCCCGGTGTCATTTGCCAGCAGTTTTTAGACACAGTTTTCACCCCATCAGATGTTGATCTCCTCTATACCTATGCGGAGTGAAAAAGCTTTTATGTCCCTAATTTCCTTGCGTAGCTTCGGCAAGGATGTTATACTGAATCACGAAACGGAGGAATCAGGATGCCTTTTGACGCTTTTTCCATCTCCCTCCTCACTAGGGAGTTAAATGATAATTTAGCGAACGGCCGCATCGGCAAGATCTTTCAGCCCGATCAAGAAACGGTGATCATCACCGTTTTCCATCCCTTTCCCCGACGTGAGCTTAACCTGTTAATTTCTGTTCACCCCCGCTTTTTCCGTACCCATCTGGTGACGGAAAGGCCGGGTAACCCCCTCCAGCCCCCCGCTTTCTGTATGTTACTTCGGAAATACTTACAGGGGGGAAGAATTCTGCGGCTAGAACAACCTTCCTGGGAACGGATGATCAACTTTCAAATTGAAGTTTATGATACAGAAGAAGGCTTAACGACTTATGCTTTAGTCTTTGAAGCGATGGGTCGCAGTAGTAACCTGCTATTGGTAAACGGGGAAGGGATGATTCTCGATGCGCTCAAACGGTTACCCGCTACCCCCCGCCGGGAACGGGAAGTAATCCCGGGCAAACCCTACACACCGCCGCCTGTGCCTGGTTTGTATCATCCCGGTAACATTACCTTGGCGGCGCTGGAAAGGATTTTTCAGCTTTCCCCCAGTACACACCATGTAACCATGGTACTGTCTAGAGAACTTTTTGGTCTTTCCCGCCCGTTGCAGCAGGAGATCCTAAAAAAGGCCGGGGTCCCGGAGACCCTGACCGTAAAGGAAGTAACTCCAGATCTACTCCGCCAACTTTATGCTGAAATCGACGCTTTGAACAAACAGACGACGGGTAAGGCCTTTCCCTTTATTCAGCTGGATCCTGGTGACTGCCCACAGGACTTTTTCCCGTATCAACCTAGTCTTCCGGCGGAAAGTTTACGGTCTGTTCCCGATCTGAACAGCGCCATTGTTTTGACCCTGCATGAGCAAAGTCAGCTTGCCCTTCGTCAGCAGAAGGCGGAACAGCTTAAAATGGTCCTCCGGAAAGCAACTAAAAAAGCCGAAAAAAAACAGAGTAAACAACGGCAGGAACTGGCCGGAGCCGATGACGCCGACACTTACCGTTTATATGGGGAATTAATCTCGGTGCACCTTAGTACAATTAAACGGGGCCAAACCCAGCTTGTCGCCGCAAATTATTACGATCCCCACGGTGCCACCGTTACGATTGCTTTGGACTCTGCCTTGAGTCCAGTGGAAAACTCCCAACTTTACTACAAGAAATATCATAAGGCGAAAAAAGGGCAGACAAAAATCCGTGCCCAACTTGAACGCACTGCCATGGAATTGGATTACTACGCCTCCTTGGACAATGCCCTGGAAAACCTTTCTTCCTGGGCTGATCTGATGGAGATCGAAACCGAAATGGTTGAAGCCGGGCTCCTAAAAAGCACCCATAAGCATAAAAAACTGTCGTCAGCCAAACCAAAAAACCAACCATCGCTCTTTAAGGCCGATGATGATTGGGAGATACTGGTCGGACGGAATAACAAACAAAATGATCAACTGACGATGAAGACAGCTACAGCCCATGACCTTTGGTTACATACCCAAAAAATCCCCGGCAGCCATGTCATCATTCGCACCCAGGGGCGCCCGGTCCCCTCCGCGGTTTTACTGGAAGCTGCTAACCTGGCTGTTTACTTCAGTAAAGCCTGTGGTTCAAGTAAAGTCCCGGTTGATTACACCGAAAAACGCCACCTCCGGAAACCCACCGGCGCGCCGCCGGGCTTTGTCCTTTACGAACAGTATCAAACCATAATCATTGATCCGGATCCCCAAGTTTTAGCCCGCTATGGTTTAAAAGATCCTTCAAAAAGGTAAGCCAATCAAGAAAAAACCCTTTCTTTGCTAATTAAAGAAAGGGTTTTTTTAATAGTCTCTATGCTCTTATTCACCCTGGTTTTGGATAATCCGCTCTAATTCTGCTGCTAAGGCCGTTTCAAACTCGACATAGGTTTTACTCAGTTCCTGCCAGGCTTCAGTCAGGCCATAGGTACTGAACATCTTTTCTTGATAAGTCTGGAGTTTTTGACGATTGGTCTTTTTCTCGGCCAAATTAAGCTCGGTTATTTTTACGCCATATTTTCCCGTCAATTCCCGGGCTGCCTCTTTATTCTGCTGGATCAGCTCATTACTGCCGTACTGAATAGCGTCGACGGCGCACTGGCGGACCAGCTCCCGATAGGAAGCGGGAATCCGGGACCAAGCAGATTTACTCAGTAGCAGCAGACTGAGGGGGAAGTAATGCTCGCTTTGGAGAATAAAACGGGCGGTATCGTAAACCCGTAGTTCTTTATAGTCGAGATAATTGGTCTCAACCGCATCCACCATCCCGACCTGTAACCCAATTTTCAATTCGGAAAAAGCCAAAGTTACCGGGGTAATCCCCAGATTTGTCCAGGTCTGACGGTGGGTCGGCAGCAACATGGTGCGAAAGCGTAGCCCCTTCCCCTGGGATATATAGGCTAAAGCCCTGTTACTAACGATATTTACCGGACCATCAGTAATATACCCTAAAACATGCTCGCCCCTGCTTTCCTGGGCTTTAGTTGTTAAGATCTGCCCCAATTTCCCATCTAAGGTTGCACTCAGGTGCTCCGTGGAGAAAAAGAGAAAGGGCAAATCCAAGACGCTAAACTCCGGCACATAATCAGCATATTTAAATGAAGCACAGGTGATCAAATCCACCGTTCCCTGTTGTAACCCTCTAATCAATTGTTCGTCACTACCCAGCTGTCCATCGGTGTAAAGCTGAACTCGAATATAACCTTTGGTGCGTTCTTCGACCCGGCGCTTGAATTCGGCAAGGACAACCGCTTCCACCTCAGTGGCTGGATGAGCAGTAGCTGCCGTCAACTGCAGCGTATTTCTGCTCTCAGCGCGTCCGGGTACAGCTGTAATAACCATCATGATGAGAATCAAGAAAACACCGGCGACTTTTCGAAGCATTATTCTTCCTCCTCGTGAAATCCATTCTTGATCAGTTCAGCGATAAACTCCAGCTTTTGCCTGCGGTAAGGGTTCAGGTTTTGCAAGTTATCGATCAAAACACGGCCTTGAAAAACGAAACTAAGCTCATAATCAAAATATCTCTTCAAATAATAATAAACAAAGGCTTCGGAAAAATCTTCGTTCATCCCCATACCGCTGCTAAAGCTGAAAAAGGAAGATTCTGCTTTAAACCACTGCAGAAAGAGGACCAGTCCCTCGAGGGATTGAATCGATTGGAGCCTTTCGGAAAATCCTTCTTTATCTTGCCAATAGCGGTTTTTATCCCATGAGATCTTCACAAAATCTGTGTTCAAAGGATTGGCAACAAACTTTCCTGTCCAATTAAATTTTAGCTGTTCATACTCGACCAAATGCCCGATTTCATGAAGGATGATCCGGAGCAAGTTCGGTAATTCCGGCGTCCCCTTAAAGTAAAATTGGGTGCTGCTTTCCATTAAACCCAGATTTGAGTTGAGCAACTTGTTTTCCCAATCATCGCCGATGGAAAAATTCAGGGTCAGTTTTTCCTGGTCAAGATAGACAATCATCTGTGGTTTATCGGCAAAAGAATAGGGCGCTTTTACGATCACAAAACGGTCGGCATACTCCAGCAAATACAGTAAGTTGTGTTCCGTTAAGTGGTCGACACATTTTTTCAGGGCTTGGGTTTCCCGTCTGGACAGTAACACCTTAGTCGGCTCGACATACTTACGAAACTCGGAGGATGGTTGGTGTTTTGCCGGATCAAAACCTTCAAAAAGAATTCCCTGATAAGTAAAGGATTCTTGCTCCTGTCTACAACCGGATAGTAAAACCGTTATTAGTAGAAAGAATGATAAGATTTGGATAAATCCCTTCATCGTAACACAATCCTTCCACCCAACTATACGTTGGAAGGTAACAACTTTCTATTGTTACATTTGTTCCGGCGCTTTGATCCCCAGCAAGCCAAGGCCAGTTGCTAATAGGGTTTTAACAGCCGAAACCAAAACTAAACGGGCACGCGATAGGTCTTGGTCCGCCACTAAGACTTGGCATTCATGGTAGAACCAGTTGAAATCCTGCGCGAGATCGATTAGGTATCGACAGATGATGGAAGGCTCGTATTCAGTGGCAGCAGCAATGATTCTTTCCGGAAACAAATATAAAGTCTTTACTACTTTTAGCGCGGCCGGCTCATTCAGTTTTTCCGGTTCGAAATTAATCCCCGTTTCTCCTTGAAAGTCGGCTTTACGCAAGATACTACAAGCCCGGGCGTGGGTATATTGGAGATAAGGCCCGGTTTCTCCGTCAAAATTCAAAGCTTCTTCCCAGGAAAAAGTCACATCTTTAATGCGATTCACACTCAAAGCGCCGAAAACAACAGCCCCGACCCCAACGTCCTGCGCAATCTGGGCTTTCTGAGGCAAATCGGGGTTTTTCTCCTCAATAATTTCCAGAGTTTTTTGAATCGCTGTGGTCAGTAGGTCCTCCAATAAAACAACCCGGCCTGTTCGGGTCGATAATTTTTCTCCTTTGAGGTTAACAAGACCGAAGGGAACATGCACCAAATCCTTCGCCCAGTCGTAACCCATTAATTCCACAACTTTAAACCACTGCTGAAAATGGAGACTTTGTGCCATACCGGTTACATACAAAGCTTTGCTAAACTGATAGGTCTTCTTACGGTAAAGCGCTGCCGCAATATCGCGGGTGGCGTACAGAGAACTACCGTCTTTCTTCAGAATCAGACAGGGGGGCATCCCATAGAGTTCTAAATCAACGATCGAAGCGCCGTCACTCTCTTCTAAGAGGTTCTTTTCTTTTAGTTCATCGACAACGGCCTTGATTTTATCATTATAGAAACTTTCACCTGCCATTGAATCAAAAGAGATCCCCAGTATGTCGTAGACCCGTTGAAACTCTTCTAAGCTGATTTCCTTAAACCACTTCCATAGTTTTAGAGCTTCTTCATCACCATTTTCAATTTTCCGGAACCATTCCCGGGCTTCTTCGTCTAAGGTTGGATCTGCTTCCGCTTCGGTATGAAACTTCACGTATAAACGGGTCAATTCTTTGATTAAGCCTTGTTTAACCTCAGCTTCTGATCCCCACTTTTTATAGGCGGTAATTAATTTGCCAAACTGAGTTCCCCAATCACCCAGATAGTTAATCCCCACAGAGATAAAGCCCAGGAAATTAAAGATATTATATAAAACGTTGCCAATCACCGTACTGCTTAAGTGACCGACATGGAAAGGCTTGGCAATATTGGGGGCAGAATAATCAATCACGATCTTTTCTCCATCGCCAAGGTTTTGAGCGCCGTAACTGGAACCACACTCCAGAATCTTACCAAGAACATTGGTAATCAACGGCTCTGGTGCCAACCGAAAATTCAAATACGCCCCAGCCGTCTGCACTTCAGCAAAATAAGGGGCAGGGTCGATTTGGGTTTGTAATTGCGCGGCAATTAAAGGCGGCGCCTTTTTTAAAACCTTACTTAGCTGAAAACAAGGTAGAGCTAGGTCGCCTAACTCCTGATTAGGCGGATATTCCAGCAAACCATAGATCATTTCGGCGTCAATGTTGGTTTCCGCCAAAACCCCACTTACCAATTGGGCAATGATTCTCTTATAATCAAGATAACTATTCTTCTGCATCAAGTTCTCCCTTTTTAAGCTTTTTACGTTCAGATGACAACGCAAAAAACTCTTATGTAGTTTGAAAATACTTTTCGCACCCCTATTATTATATATTACCCAAATCAGCTACTATTTGCAACCGAAAGATTTATGGCAATCCCCTCGCCTTCCCCATGCTACGAAGCTATCTTTCAAGTCGACGGTACTGGATGGCTTCCGCCAGATGCGCCGGTTCGATGTTCCTTTTTTCGTCGAGATCGGCAATCGTGCGCGCCACCCGGAGCAAGCGGGCGTAACCCCGGGCCGAGATGGCAAAATTCCGGACGGCAGCAGCCATTAGCCTTTTTCCTTCCTTGTCCAATACACAAAAGGCCTTGATCTCTTCCAATCCCATCTGGGCATTGGTGTACAACCCTTTCCCGGTAAACCGCGCTTCTTGCCGACGGCGCGCCCTGGTAACCCGGGAACGAATTTGTAACGAGGTTTCACCCGTACCGGTTGCCGCCATCTCTTCGTATTGCAGCCGCGGAGCCTCCACCATAAAATCGATCCGATCGAGGAGCGGACCGGAAATCCGCGCCGTATATCTTTGGATCTGGGTCGGTGTGCACTCACAGGCTTGCAATGGATCGCGGAAATAACCACAGGGACAAGGATTCATCGCTGCCACCAGCATAAAGCGACTGGGATATACAATCGAATTGGTAGTCCGGGCGAGCGTTACCTTCCCATCCTCCAGCGGTTGGCGTAATACTTCCAATACTTCCCGGTAAAATTCGGGTAATTCGTCCAAGAATAATACTCCGTGATGGGCCAGGGTCACCTCTCCCGGCCGGGGGTAAAGTCCGCCGCCGATTAACGCCGCTTTGGTCGCGGTGTGATGGGGACTGCGAAAGGGTCGGCGTCGCATTAGCGATGCCCCGCGTGGTAACAACCCGCAAATACTATAAATCTTCGTTAGTTCCAAGGCTTCTTCCCGGTTTAACTCAGGTAAAATGGAAGGCAACCTTCTAGCCAGCATCGTTTTGCCCGAACCCGGCGGACCGGTCAACATAATATTGTGACCACCGGCGGCCGCAATCTCCAGGGCTCGTTTTGCGGTCTCTTGTCCTTTAACCTCGGCAAAATCCTCCCGGTAGGAACTGACCGCTATTTCTTCATCAGCGCTAGCCACTGCCGGCGGCTCGTTTCCCGTTTGGAGATAATCAACGACTTCCCGTAAATGTTGAACGGGGACCAATTTTACTCCTTGAACGGCGCAGGCTTCTCGGTAATTACCGACCGGTAGGAGTAGAAACTCCTTTCCTTCCTGTCTGGCCTGAATCGCAATGGATAAAACCCCGTGGATCGTCCGGATTGAACCGTCAAGAGCCAATTCCCCTACGGCTACTCCACCGGCGAGCGCGGTGGGGGCAAAACTACCCTGGGCGCAAAGGATCCCAAGGGCAATCGGGAGATCAAACCCACTCCCCTCTTTCCGTAAATCAGCGGGGGCTAAATTAACCACAATCCGGTGGCCGGGGAAACTAAAACCCGAGTTTTTAATGGCCGCCCGCACCCGTTCCTTCGCTTCTTTAACGGCTGTATCTGCCAGTCCCACTAAATCAAAGGAAGGAAGTCCTGAGGAAAGATCAACTTCGACCTCAACCGGAAAACCATCAATCCCGATGACGGTTCCACTGGCAACCTTGGCAAACATCAGTAGTAATTGCCTCCTTCCACCCCAAAAGCATCCTTGATCAGTTGGTAATCCAGCAGTTGTCCCCGTTGATCCAACTTTAGCGCAATAATATCAAAACGGCAAGGCAGATCCTGATCGTGATGTTGTTGTAAATAACAAAAGGCCGTGCGAATCAGATGGGCTCTTTTCTTTTTTGTAATCGCCTCCAGCCCCGAGCCGTAGGACCGATCGATGCGGGTTTTTACCTCAATAAAGACAAGCTCGTTACCTTCTTTAGCCACCAGGTCAAGCTCGCCGTAACGGGTGTAATACTTGTGGTGAAGGATCAGGTACCCCCGGTCTTCCAGGATCCGGCGGGCAATCAGCTCTCCGTAATTCCCCAACCGCCGACGTTCCATCGCCACCACCCTTTTTTACCTTATGAGAAGAACTTCGGTTTTCCTTTTAATTATCCTTCAACCCTTTGCTCCATTTATGGTAACTGGTAGGAATTTAGTACCCTAATCAGCATTAATCTTATAATAAAAAGCGTTTTTATTTCTCTACAAGGTTAGTTGTTATTGGAAGGCCGGTTTCTGACTATTACTCACAGCTTTTTGGCGTCATTCATATTCTACTCACCCTCCTTTGAACCTCATTCCCATTGATATGTGCGGCAATAGAAACTGAACCAGGCAGACGGGCGTTTATTTTCTATTATTCAAGGCTCCATATTGCCCGAATAAAAACCTCCCTTGGTCGGGAGGCCTTTTAATTCGCTGGGTCTATATCAATTAAAATGCGGATTACATTATCGGTTGTCTCAATATTTTTAGTAAGGATATCATAGTAGTTCCCTTGATTATCCTCAATAAATACTGCCTTTTCTTCGCCTAGCGTAGATAAAGCATCAATAAGCTCTTTTGCTTTCATTCCTCCCACCTCTTTTTTTATATAAAGATATGCTTTAAAAGTACTTTTATACTTTTGTACGGCTCTAGATAAATCGTCTTATCAGTTTGGAAAGTAATAATTACGCTCCTCTAAAAATACAGAATAATGAGCTTGGCTACTTTTTTCTACAAAGTTTGATTTTGTCCCCTAAATTAAACAACTTTTTATCTTATAGGTATATTAACAAAAAAAGGCCGGGAATTCCCGACCTTTTCACGTAACAATTTTTTTTATTCTACAGGATCATATTTTATTTTTTCAATCACTATTCTTTCTTTATCCGGAATTTTGTTAATAGCCTTTGTGAATTCAGCAAACAAGGCTGTGGTATTCATTGTTTTCGGGATGAGTAATGACGCTTCGATTTTGACTCTTTTAAGCTCCGACCTCGGGATTTTATCAGTTTTAGGCATTACCATCATTCCTTAATTAGTCAACTCTTCAACATTATATCCTGATCTCTTTCGGAGAGTGAATGACAAAGATAAAAAAGGGATTATGCCGCCGCAACATAAAAAAAGGGGTTTCCCCCTCTCTTTTTATGGTAACTGGAAGGAATTTAGTACCCTAATCAGCATTAACTATTCCTTCCAATTTCCAAATAAACGCTAAAATCTCCGCCGTTAACTGGTAAGCTTCGGGGGGAATCGAGCCGCCAACTTCCACCCCATCCAAGAGTTGAGTCAGTTCCCCGTCGGCCACGGTAGGGATCTGGGCCGCTCTGGCCAGTTCTAAAATGGCTTCGGCCACCAAGCCTTGGCCTTTGGCCAAGACGACCGGCGCTTCGTCTTCGGTTTGTCGGTAGCGGAGGGCAATTGCTTTCATCATCTTTTTTTCCATCTTTATAACCAGCCATCAATCCGTAGGGGATGAAAATCCACGTCTTCCTCCGCCTGGGATTCTTCAAATTGAACCGCCTGGATCGGCCAGCCCTTTTCTTCTAGATGGGACCGGAAACCAGCGAATAAATTACTGTCCAGCACCGAACGGTCAGCTTTGACCGTCAGGTTCAACCCGGATTGGTTGCTCACCCCGATAACCTCAAGTTGCCCCAAGCATGGTGATTGGTACTCAAGCCGAAAAGCATAGCTCCGCCCCAGCCCCACTCCTTCCAGTTTCTCACCGCTTGTTTCCGAGTCAGTAAAATACCGACCCTCCCAGCGTGCTTCCCTTTGCTCAGCAGGGTAAAAGTAGAAAATAAAATGGGGTAAAGTCGGGTCCCGCTCGGCTTCACGCTGAAGAAAGGCAATTGCCTCCCGAAAGACGGCGTCCAGACCGCCACGCCCCGACTTGTGCCAGAACATTTTTTGTACCGACGGAAATAAGGTATAGAGGGCCGAGAGGAGCGATTGGGGTGTCAACGGAATTGCTCTGGCCTGTAAGAAAGCAATGGCACGGGGGTGGACTTGGACGCCCCATTGCCGCTCAGCGGTGATTAGTCCCTTTTTAAGCGTTAATAATACTTCCCGGGTCAAAGGTAAACTTTCTTGCACAGCAGCCATAAGCAGCTTATGACCGAAGGCTTCATCACCGGCAAATAGTTGTTTAAAAAAGGGCAGCGCTTCCCCGATGGTTTCTAAACGGTAGGGGGCAAGCACAATCAGCCCCGGCTCCTCACGGAGGAGGCGAAAAACCGTCTCTTGCCCGAAAGGAGCTGACTCCCCGTCTAGTTTAACGGGAATAACCCCCTGGCTAGTTGTGAGGACCACTTGCCCCTCTTGGGTTTGTTCCAATCTTCCTTTAATAAAACCTTTGCCGTGTAAAGGAAGGGCGGATAAATAACCGGGGTTCATAGCTTTGCTCCTTTCACTTCTCTTCTGTACCAACCGCTTGGCCAATGGCAGACGGGAGATGGAGGTTGAAACTCTGCCGGTGTAAGAGGGAAGGACCATAACGAGCTAGGGCAGCATAATGCTGAGGAGTGGGATACCCTTTATGTTTGGCAAAACCATAACCGGGAAAGGCCTGATCCAAATCCACCATCAAGCGGTCGCGGGTCACCTTGGCGATGACCGAGGCGGCAGCAATCGAAAGCGAAAGCGCGTCGCCGCCAACCACTCCCCGGTGTTGAAGCTTGATCCCCGGCCACGCATGACCATCAAGCAATAAATAATCGGGCTCATCGGGAAGATTCTGCACCGCCCGCATCATCGCGAGTCGCGAAGCCTTTAAGATATTTAACTGGTCGATCTCCTGCACGGAAGCTTGTCCCAAACCATAAGGGATTTTAAGATCCAGAATTTGCCCATAGACAGCATCCCGTTGCTTTGCCGTTAGCTTCTTCGAATCATCAAGCTTGGCAATGAAGGTGCCCGGCGGGATGATCGCAGCGGCCGCCACCACTGGACCGGCTAAAGGTCCTCTACCGACCTCATCAACCCCAGCAATCACCCTGTAACCCGCCGCTAACAATTCACTTTCCAGCTGAAACATGGCCTCGAGCCTTTTGCCTTCCTGTTCACGCCAGAGTGGATCTTCTGTTTTATTCTTTTTTTCCATTGATTGCGCCCCTTACAAAAAGCTTTATTACCCGCCGCCAATATGTAGCACTAAACCTGCCCCAAAGGCAGGTTTAGACCATCTTTTCGATAATGGCTTCTCTTTCTCCAAAGAGATAATCAATGACCGGAAGCTCGATCATGGTATAGCATCCCGGTTTTTGTCTAAAACCGGCACGGGCTGCCGCCACCATCACCTGTGCGGTCAAGGCTGGATTATTGACACGCATCTCAAACTTGAACAACTGGTTATGGGTTAGACCGGAGACCCCTTTTCTTTCTAACAAAACACCATGACCAGTATCAAGCAAATCCTGCACCTGTGGCACGAAAGTAACATGGGTTTCATCATGGCTGAAATAGGGATCTGCCTTGATCGCCTGCTCCACAGCGGACGGGTCCGCGCCTTCCTCCAATTCCACATAGACCATCCTCCGGTGTAAACCGGTCCCGACTGGAATTGTTAACGACAGGCCGTTTTGAACTCCGGAAATCGCTTTCACCGCCACCGTGTGTCCCATCGACATGCCGGGACCAAAATTGGTGTAGGTAATGCCCTGCGGTGCCATCAATTGAAAAAGGCAACGGATCATCGAGTCGGTTCCCGGATCCCAGCCGGCTGAGATCACCGCGGTTTTTCCGTGGGCTTTGGCAATTTGGTCTAAACGCCGCCGGTAATTGACAAGTTCACCATGGAGATCGTAACTGTCCACCGTATTGATGCCGCTGGCCAGAACCTCCTCGGCATACTGGGGAACCAAACGGGTCGGTAGGGCAAGAAAAGCCACATCCACTTGGTTCAACGCTGATAAAGCGGTGACCACCGGAATTTCTTTTAATTGAGCGGGTAGATTGTTTACCGATTCCGGTCTCCGTACGACCCCAGCCAGTTGAAGATCGGGCGACGCCTGAATCGCCTCTACTAAAAACCGACCAATGTTTCCGTAACCGATGATCGCCGCTCGATAATGGTTCATTTTACAATTACCTCCTTAAAAACCTGGTTTGAGATTAAGTTTAGTTTAATTAGAGGCCACTTGGGTAGGAAATTATCATCAATAAAGGAAATTAGTATTACAGAAAAGAGTTTAATGGAGGATTGTTCATGCGCCAAGATTATCATACCCATACCTTCCGTTGTCAACATGCGCAGGGCGATGTGATGGATTATGCGGCTGTCGCTGCCCAAAAAGGGTTGCATGTTCTAGGCGTAACTGACCATACGCCCCTACCCCAGCCGTTCCCTAATTCACGGTGGATGATGATCCGCATGGGCCTGTCCGAACTGGACAGCTACGACCAAGCGATCGAAAACGCCCGCCTAGCCTATCCGGAACTGAAAATCCTAAAAGGAATGGAATGTGAATACAGCGCTGAATTACTCCCGTTTTACCGGGAAGAACTGTTGGCCAAAAGGAAGTTTGACTATTTGATCCTCGGTAACCACTTTTTTCCCTCCGGTCGTAAATGGATTGGAGCCCATTCCCATATAAAAGGAAGGAAAGATCTCATTGCCTTCGCTGAACACACCGTTGCCGCCATGGCAACCGGGGTCTTCGCCTTCATCGCCCATCCTGATTTGTTCGGTAACTCCTACGAGTTATGGGATGAACATACTATCGAATGTACGAAGTTGATTCTGGACGCCGCCGTCGCCTACCATGTTCCTCTGGAGATCAATGCTTATGGTTTGCGGAAAGAGCCACTAATAACAAAAGCAGGACCCCGTCCCCCCTACCCCTTGGCGCCCTTTTGGGAATTGGCCGCTACTTACCCCGGAGTCAGGGTTGTCGTTAATTCCGACGCACATCAACCGGCGGATGTAGGCGAAATCACAGCGGTTGAGGAAATAAGGCAAAAATACGGTCTACAGCTGGCCGATCTTTCCTACCTGGGAGAAAAATAGTGAAAATTAAAGCGCTATCTCCTAAGGTTTTATCCTTAAAAGCACGCTTTCTTTGATTGGTTCTCCCACATTTCTTCCCCTTGTCTTAAATCCTGCTCCAACTGGGCTTTTAATTCTTCCGGTGAAGCAAATTTGCGTTCGTCGCGGAGAAATTTCAAGAACTCCACTTCCAAATATTCGCCGTAAATCTGCCGCGAGAAGTCATAGATAAATACTTCAACCACCGGTGATGTCCCGTTAAAAGTCGGTTTACAGCCCACATTCGCCAGACCGTGGTATGCTTCCCCGCCGATCAGCACTCGTACTAAATAAGCCCCAAATTTCGGTAGTAAACGGTTGGGATGAAAAACTAAATTGGCGGTGGGAAACCCTAAATGTTTACCCCGCCCCTGGCCGCTGCGGACAATTTCGCCCAACCGGAATGGCCGGTTTAACATCCCATTGGCTGCCGCTACTTGGCCGTCTATTAACAAAGCTCTAATCTGAGAACTACTGACGGTCTTGCCCTGAAACTTTACCGGGGGAACCACTTCCCCATAGAGACCGCGCTTTTTCATATAGGTTAAAACTAAATTGGTATCACCGGTACCACCGGCACCAAAGGTGAAATCATGACCGACGACTAACGCCTTCATACCCAGGGCAATTAGTTGGTCTAAAAACTGCTCCGCCGTTAACTGCGCCAGCTCGGCAGTGAATTCCAGCAGTAAAGTACCGTCAAGCCCGCTCTCCTTAAAGAAGTGGCAACGTTCATCGACGGACATAATGAGTGGGGGCACCTGGGTCCGCAAAACCTTGAAAGTGTGTTCCTGGAAAGTAATTACTAACGCAAGCCACCCATGCTCATGACTGATTTTTTTAACCCGCTTAAGAATCTTTTGGTGTCCGCGGTGGACTCCATCAAAGTTACCAATCGTTACGACGAAGCCTGAAACGGCGTTCTTGATTAGCTCTTCTTCCATCATCGTAAAGGAAGTCCAACGCTTCATCCTGATCCTCCCTGCCTTGCTCCATTATTCAAGCGAGAACTCTAATCGGTTGCCAATATGCCGTTGATCCTGCTTGGTATTT
>DOID01000046.1:23726-24028 GCA_003511465.1 Bacillota bacterium
TGCCGTACCTTTTCGGCTTGGGTTTCACTTAGGGAAAGCATGGGCAAATGCTGTAAAGCATCCACCGGCGAAATTAAGAGTTCCGCCAGTTTCTGTTCGGTCACCGCCTGCGCCAACTCTTGCAGGGAGCAAGCTTCCTGCAGACGGAAGGGACCGGATGCCAGGCGGACTAAATCCCCCATACATCCACCACAGCCAAGATACGCTCCCAGCTCATGGCATAAAGTCCGAATATAGGTCCCCCGCGAACACTCAATGCAAAGCGCAGGCCCTTCTTTAAACCCATACACCGGAAGCAGTGG
>DOID01000046.1:24188-27461 GCA_003511465.1 Bacillota bacterium
ATTTCCTTTCCTGCCCGAGCCAATTTGTACAAGGGTTCACCTTTTACTTTGATCGCCGAATACATCGGCGGCGTTTGTTCTTGCTCCCCGGTAAAATAAGTGAGGGCGTCAGCTAAATTCGCTCCGGTAATTTGCGTTTCTGTTTTGGCGCTGATCACCTGACCGCTTAAATCCTGTGTGTCAGTGGTCAGACCCAAAACCAGACGGGCCCGGTAGATCTTTTTCCCTTCATCCAAAAAAGAAATGAGTTTCGTGGCCGCGCCGATCGCCAGCACCAGCACTCCCGTGGCCATCGGGTCCAATGTTCCGGTATGCCCGATTTGACGCTGGGCGAGAATCTTCCGGGCGGCGGCGACTACTTGGTGGGAGGTGTAACCGGGGGGTTTATTAACCACTAAAAATCCGGAAATGCTCATGCCAAAAGATCAGCCTTTTCTTCCTTATTTGCCTCAAAGTAATTTTGTAAATAAGCAAGGACCTCAGCCATCACTGTCGTCAAAGAACCGTTGATTGAACAGCCGGCTGCCCGGGCGTGCCCCCCACCGCCGAAATGCGACGCCAAGCGACTCACGTCTACACTAGCCTTCGAACGCCAACTAATCTTCACTTCACCAGGATTGGTTTCCTTAAAAAACAAACCAACTTCAATCCCCCGGATCGAACTGGTGTAATTAACATAGTTTTCGATCTCTTCCAGCTCAACTTCATACTTTCTCGCCATTTCCTGATTTAGATACATCCACGCATACCGCGTATTATCTGCTACTTGTAAAGTAGCGAGTACTTCTGCTAAAAGGCGAAGAGAAGCAAAGCTCCTTTCCTCATAAACCCGTTCCGCAATCAGCGAGGGAGAGATTTGATAATCTGCGACTAACTGAGCGGCAGCGGAAAGCACTTCCCCCGTGGTGTTGGCGTAGCGAAAGAAACCGGTATCAGTGGCAATCGCGGTATAAAGGGCGGTGGCGATCGGGGAATCCATCGGCAAGCTCGCTTTTTTTAACAGCTGATAAACAATCTGCCCAGTGGCTGCCGCAGCGGGTAATACCAAATTAACCTGGCCGAAACCGTCGTTGGAAATATGATGATCGATGTTCACTAGGAGCGGATCGGTCCGGAATAATTCGTCCGGGAGCTGGAGACGGTCCCTTTCCGCACAATCCAAACTTATGACCACTTCCGGTTGGAGGGTTGGATAGGTTACCGTCTGGTTAATCTCCGGTAAAAAACCAAAAGTAACGGGAATCCCTTCGGGTAAAATCATATCTACCTGTTTACCCAACTTTTGCAAAGACAAGCCCAAGGCCAGTACAGAGCCGATTCCATCACCATCGGGGTGCAGATGACAGCCGAGGGCAAAACGTTGATATTCTTTGAGAATTGCGATGACTTTTTCCCAAGAAGGAGCGTTCAAAGTCAATCATCCCTTCCTTCTTTTTGGATTTGGTTGATTAGAGAGATGACTTTAGCCCCTTCTTCCAGCGAATCATCGATGCTAAAATGAATCTCCGGTGTATGCCGTAGTCTGATTCTTTTACCAAGTTCGGTCCGGATAAAACCTTTTGCCCGCTCTAAACCTTCCATTGTTGTCTCTTGCTGAGACTTCTCCCCAAATACACTAACAAAAACTCTGGCATGGCTAAGGTCACGTGAGACCCGGACATTCGTAATCGAGGCAAAACCGATTCTTGGGTCTTTGAGTTCTTTTTGCAGTATTTGACCAAGTTCTTCTTTGATTAAAACCGCAAGGCGCTCCGCCCGAAATTCGGACATAGCTTGACCCTCCTTTTATCCTACCGAATCTGATGTCGTAGTCTTTTTGATCTGCTCATTGGTGAAGGCTTCAATGACATCTCCCTCTTTGAGATCATTATACCTTTCAATTCCAATTCCGCATTCAAAGTCGGTTAGTACTTCGCGTACATCATCCTTAAACCGCTTAAGGCTCTCGATTTTTCCCTCAAAGATCACCACATTGTCCCGGATCACCCGTACTTCGCTGTTTCTCGTGATCTTTCCTTCGATAACGTAGGACCCGGCTACCACGCCCACTTTAGGCACTTTAAAAGTGGCTCGCACTTCAGCCCGGCCCAGAACCACTTCTCGATATTCCGGTTCGAGCAGGCCTTCCATGGCCTTTTTCACATCATCGATGATATTATAGATGATGCGATAGAGGCGTAGATCAACCTCTTCCCGCTCCGCCTGGCGTTTGGCAATGGGATCGGGACGCACGTTAAAGCCAACAATAATCGCACCGGACGCCGAAGCTAACATGACATCGCTTTCACTGATGGCACCAACCCCGCTATGAATCACTTTAACGCGTACTTCGTCATTGGAGAGCCGTTCCAGAGAATTCTGAATTGCTTCGATCGAGCCATGGACATCGGCTTTAAGCACAATATTCAGCTCTTTGATTTCCCCTTCTTTGATCCGGGCGAAGAGGTCCTCCAATTTGAACCGTTGATCTTTCCGTAATTCCTGTTCCCGCCGGAATTCATGGCGTTTTCCGGCCAATTGCCGCGCGGTCTTCTCGTCAGTTACATAGAAGATATCGCCAGCCTCGGGCAGATCGTCAAACCCCACAATTTCCACCGGTTCTGACGGTCCAGCCTTGACCACGTTTTTACCTTTATCATTAACCAATACCCGGATTTTACCTGAAACATCGCCGGCAATAACCGTATCACCTTGGTTCAGCGTACCGTTTTGCACCAAAACGGTGGCAACCGGTCCGCGTCCTTTATCCAATTTGGCTTCAATCACAGTCCCTTTCGCCGCTCGGTTCGGATTGGCATTCAACTCTTTCATTTCAGCAACAAGGGTAATCATCTCGAGAAGGTCATCAATCCCCTCTCTTTTTAAAGCAGAAACTCCAACGCAGATTGTATCTCCGCCCCAGTCTTCAGGGACTAAACCATACTGGGTAAGCTCTTGCTTCACCCGGTCAGGATTGGCCACCGGTTTGTCGATCTTATTAATCGCCACAATGATGGGAACATTTGCGGCTTTACCATGGTTAATTGCTTCGATGGTTTGCGGCATTACTCCATCGTCGGCCGCGACAACTAAGATCGCAATATCCGTAATTTGTGCCCCCCGTGCCCGCATAGCAGTAAAAGCTTCGTGGCCGGGAGTATCTAAAAAGGTAATCTTTTTTTCACCAACATCAACCTGATAAGCCCCAATATGCTGCGTAATACCTCCGGCTTCGGACGCAATTACATTGGTTTGCCGGATCGCATCCAGTAAGGACGTTTTACCATGATCCAC
>DOID01000046.1:27635-27910 GCA_003511465.1 Bacillota bacterium
TCTTCCAGCAGTAGTGTCTCTTCCGCGGTCGGCGCTGCTTCCACCTTCACTCCGAATTCCGCTCCGACCAGTGTCGCCGTGTCAAGATCGATCTCCTGGTTGATCGAAGCCATGACGCCCAAGGCAATCAACTTCTTAATTACATCAGAGGCAGAAACTTCAATAGCCTGCGCAAACTCTTTTACGGTTATGCTTTCAGGAATCTGCACGGACTTAACATTGGTGGTTGGATGGGTAGGCGCCGGCCTTTTCCCGGTTGGTCTCCTTCTTGGCGG
>DOID01000046.1:28081-36864 GCA_003511465.1 Bacillota bacterium
CTTTGCCCACCCCCGGTGGTCGACGGGCGATTTGGTCGCCCACTGAAGGAAGAAGATGGCGCGTTGGCGGCCGCCGGTCTTCCTTTTCCGGCATTACTGGGAGTAGCGCCAGGACTACCCGGCCTTTCAGGAGCCTTATTACTTTTATTAATGGGCGGTCGCGTCCCCTTGTTACCGTCCGCTTTCTGCGGGGGGCGAGATCCGGTGGGGGCAGCAGGCCTAGTCCCAACAGGACGGCCACCGGTTGGAGTAGCCGCTTTGGGCTGCGGTCGTTGGGAAGGAGCTGCTTTAGTTGGAACAGCGGGCTTTACTTCTGGTTTCGCTGCTGGTTTCACCGCTGGTTTGCTTTCTTTGTTTGCCTTCTCAGTTCTAGAAGGATCCGGTTTTCGGACCGGAGCAGCATCCCCTTTGGGTTGTTGCCGGGGAGCGGAGCCTTGGGCTGGGGCTGGGGCTGGGGCTGAACCTTTTTTCTTCGTCCCACCACCGGTATTAAAGGAAGCCCGTACCTTCGCTACATACTCATCCTCCAGCGTACTCATGTGATTTTTAACATTGGCCCCCATTTCATTAAGGATAATCAGTAGATCCTTGCTTTGGATCCCCAATTCCTTACTAAGTTCATAAACACGTATTTTGGCCATAGAACCACCTCCGATTATTCCGTTCGGGCCTGAACCAGCTGATTTTCAATGGCCTTCGCGATTTCCGGCGAAAGTACACCGATGACAGCTTGGGATGTTTTTCCCACAGCCCGACCTAATTCTTCCTGCTTTGCAACAGAGTATAGGCGTATCTGATCCTTGCGACAGAGCCGCTCAATTTTTTCTTTTGTATGCGGTGAAAGATCCGTCGCTAAAATCACAATGTTAACCGCTCCTTTCTTTAGGGCCAGGGAAGTAGCGGTATAACCAAGAGCCAATTTACCGGCTTTACGCGCAATACCTAGGAAATTCAGGAGATTATTCATGAATAATCCCCGTCATTAGCTCGTTTTTTAATTTCTCTTTCAGTTCAGAATCAATTTTTGCGTCCAGTTTCTTTTCCAACAGATTCCCCCGAAAGGCCCGCTCCAAACAGGATAAAGACGGGCAAATATAACAACCTCGGCCTGCCTTTTTACCGGTAAAGTCGACTATAACTTCACTTTCCGGTGTTCGGACAATCCGAATTAATTCTTTTTTATTCTTTACTTCAGTACACCCAATACAAGTCCGTTGCGGGATTTTACGCCTTCTTACCGGCATCACTTTTTCCCTCGTTTCGTCTGACGATCCTTACCTTTCTTTTTTTCATCTTCGTTGACACTGAATTTCTTTTTTAATTCCTCAGACAGGAGTTGCCCGATGGTAAATCCGGACCCCTCATCTTCCTGAAAAACAAGCTCCGTATCTTCTTCGATGGCCGTTTCCGGTTGCTCTGTTTCCGGAGCAGAACTGGTGTCGATGAAAAGATCGATGCCCTCTTCCACTTCATCAAACAACTCTTTAACCCGCTTTTTCGACCGTTTTTTCGTCTTTTTATTCGTCCCTTCCTCTTCAGGGAACACTTCCTCCTCGGTACTCTCCGGGACAAAGATCTCTTCTTCTTCAAATTCCTCGTCGGAGAAGGTTTCCTCCGCCCAGGACTCTTCTTCCTCTTCTACATCTTCACGCTCATCGGTGGTAAGGTCGGCCTCCACTGGTGCGAGGACTTCTTCTTCGCCGCCAAGCACATCTTCCCAAGCATAGGTCTGGGGTTTAAGGTTTTCCTCTTCCTCCAGCAAAGCTTCAATCTCAGCCCGGCCTTCTTCAGCTTGAGTCTCACTTTTAATATCAATCTTCCATCCGGTGAGCCTGGCTGCCAAGCGGGCATTCTGCCCCTCTTTACCAATGGCTAAGGATAATTGATTATCCGGAACAACCACAATCGAGCTTTTCTTACTGGCAAATAAGACAACTTCACTGACTTTCGCTGGACTAAGCGCTCTGGTAATATAACGTTCCGGATCTTCATCCCATAAAATAAGATCGATTTTTTCCCCCTTTAACTCACGAACGATCATCTGAACCCGCGATCCTTTCGCCCCCACACAAGCCCCCACCGGATCCACATGATCAAACTTACTGTAAACCGCCACTTTCGAACGGGCTCCCGGCTCCCGGGCCACATTTTTAATTTCGACAATTCCCTCTTGGATCTCAGGGACTTCAAATTCGAGTAACCGTTTCAAAAAGCCGTTCCGCGCTCGGGAAAGAATAATTTGGGGGCCTTTCGAGCCTTTTTTCACTTCCGCCAGATAAGCTTTGATCCGGTTACCGTGTTCAAAACGTTCACCTGGGATTTGTTCATGGGACGGTAAAATCGCTTCGGTCTTACCTAAATCAACATAGACCGTTCTCTGCTCGAAACGGCGAACCGTTCCGGTAATCAGATCATCCAGCCGCGAAGAATATTCATCATAGATTAAACTACGCTCCGCTTCCCGGATCCGTTGGACAATAATCTGTTTGGCGGTCTGCGCGGCAATGCGACCAAACTCTTTCGGACGAATTTCAAATTCCACCTGATCTTCCAGCTGATAACTGGGGTCGATGGATTTAGCTTCGGCTAAGTTGATCTCGGTGTTTTCATCTTCAACTTCCATCACAACTTCTTTATAGGTGTAAATATGAAATTCACCGGTTTCCGGATCCAACACTACCTTTAAATTTGAGTTTTTTCCTTGGTCCTTTTTATAGGCCGATGAGATTGCGGATTGGATTGCCTCGATCAAAACATCTTTGGCAATTCCTTTCTCCTTCTCAACCATAACTAATGCTTCTATTAACTCTCGGTTCATCCGAAAAGTCCTCCCTTAACTCGTCCTTAATCAATAAACTGTAAACGAGCTTTTGAAATCGTCTTCCAGGGAATATCCAGAATCGCACCGTCCATTTCTAGGATAACAACGCCCTCAGCCTGATCGGACCATCCCTTTAGTCTACCCTTTAATTTCTTCCGTCCTTGCACTGGTGCGAAAAGCTTAAGTTCAACTCCTTGACCGACAAACCGCTGAAAATGCTCGGGCTTGGTCAACGGCCGCTCTAAACCGGGAGAAGATACTTCCAACAGATAGGCGGTGGAAATCGGATCTTGCTCATCTAAAACCGTACTTAGCTGCTGACTAAAGGCTTCGCAGTCCTCAACGCCAATCCCTTCCGGGCGGTCGATAAACACCCTTAAAACCCGTTGGGGCCCTTCTTTAGTCAGCACGACATCCACTACTTCATAATTTAATGCGGCACCGACTTGTTCCACCAAGTCCCAAAGGATGTTTTTAACACTTTTACCCATATGTACTCCCCTTTTTCTTAGTTTTCCAGACTTTTTGCAAATAGTGTTAAAGGACATCAAGAGAAAAAGTGGGTTGAAAACCCACTCCTTTTCCAGTACTTCATCTGATAGCTCTAGTGTACCATAGTTCAAACCCTTTGACAAGGTTTAATCGGCCTGTTCTGTTTTGAGGATAGCCTCCATCCCTGGGGTCGTGACCACCTTTAGCCGGCTGTCTACCATCAATGCTTCCAGTCCGTGACTGGCAACCAACTCTCCCCGGTCAGCAGCAGCCGCCACAAATACAGCCGTCGAATACAGATCGGCTATGAGCGCTGAGTCCGCCATAATCGTGACCGCCAACAGATCTTCCGGCGGATACCCGGTAAAAGGGTTAAGGAGATGGGAATAACGTCGACCGTTGCTTTCGATATAATGTTCGGTATCTGCGGAGGTACCCAGGGCTTGACCGGAAGTCAGCTGTACGATGCCGATCCATTCACTTTGGCGGGGATGGGAAACGGCGATCCGCCAAGGTCCCCCACCCGGTCTTTCCCCTAAAACCCGAATACTGCTTTCCCCGCCGTCGATTAACGCCCCGGTCATCCCCTTGTTTTTCAAAATCTCCCAAGCACGGTCAATCGCATAACCCTTAGCCACGCCACTTAAGTCGATTTTCATCCCTGATTCTTTCAGAAAAACCGTCTGCATTTTCTCATCCAAAGCTACCTGTTTCTGATCGGTCAAGGGTAATATTTGCCTGATTTCAGCAGCCGACGGGATCCGCCCTTTTCCTTCATAATCAAAATCCCAAAGTTCAACTAAGGCACCGATCATCGGGTTAAAATACCCGCCACTGTCTTCCGCCATACGAAACACCTTTTGTAAAAAGGCAAATAATTCTGGCTCTACGTGGACCGGGGTTTTACCCGCTTGTTCATTAATACGCGCCACAGATCCATCAGTTTGTGAAGTCAAACTATGGATCCGCTCCATTTCCCCAAGGGCTGATTCAACCGCTGCCGAAGCACCTGGCCCATAAGCGGTGATCCGAATTAGAGTTCCAAACAGAAAACGTCTCTCTTCCACCGGCACCTGACGCCGTTGTTGGAAAACAAGCGCGGTGATGCCAATAATGAGCAACGCCAAAATCACCATTAATCCATGTTTTCTTTTCAAGGCTAAACCCCACCGTAAATCAATTCCTCGGGTTTGAATTTAAGCTTGTCCGGCTGCTTCACATCTTGCTCAATTTGGGTCAAGTGCTCGACACCTAACGCTTCGACACACTTCACGCATTGCGGACAAAACTGTTGACCGGATAAACTGCATACTTCTTGGACGGCGTATTCCATGGAACGGGCAGGACGGTAGGGACGATCACTGGTGATCGCATCTAAAGCATCGGCTACTGCAAAAATTCGGGCGGTAAGCGGAATTTTCTCACCTTTCAAGCCGAAGGGATAACCGCCGCCGTCGTAATGTTCATGATGAAGCAGGATAATATCGGCGGTGTTGTTGACGAAATCGAGCTGGTGAATTATTTCGTAACCAATCTTCGGATGGCGCTTAATGGCTTCCCATTCCTCCGGCAATAGTTTTGACTTCTTTAAAAGAATATGATCGGGAACCCCGATTTTCCCAATATCATGAAGATAGCCGGCCAAAGCCAATTTATGCTGTTCCTCTTCGTCTAACCCCATTTGGGCGGCAATCGCCATTGCATAACCGACAACCCGGGTCGAATGAACCCAGGTGGCGTGATCCCGACAATCCAGTGCGGAAATCAGCGCCTTAATGGTACCTTGGCATGCTTGATTCAATCTCTTTGCCGCTTCTTTCTCATGCTTAGTTTTCACCCGCAGTTGCTTCCCTAAATTTAAAAAATGGTACCCACTAAAAACTAAATATAAAACCCAGACCGCCACAACTAATCCACTGTAGATTAGAATTTCCCGTTCCGAAATGCTAATTCGCAAACTAACCTTTCGATACAAGAAATATGCCCCTAAGAAGTAGGTGCCGGAAATTAATGTCAGTTCCGAAGCCAATCGTATGTTTTTCATTAGTTGTCCATTCCTATCAATAAGTTAGTCGGTTAGTACGTCCTAAGTTTTTCAGAATTAATACCTTGTTTATAATCTTAATCGTTTGTATTTTCACAGACGAACGGTTAGTTTTGAGTTCGAAACCTGAGCTTTTTCAGAAGCGGCGGGCCAAACCCAATAGAAACGAACAAATAAACCGAGGGTACCCTCCCTTAACAATGAATCTTAATAAAACCGGAAAATATAAACTAAAAAATCAAAAAAATGGCCATTTATCTAAAGGTATTCGACGGTTGGAGATTAATTCCTGCAATAATAAAAATCCGCAACTTTTAATTGCGGATTTATTTCCATTTATCACCGCCGACTAAAGTCAAAGGACGACCTGTAACGGAGCGGTAGATCCCTTCGGCGGTTAAATCATAGACACTGTGCAGTTCCGGAATGGTTCCGGTTTCAATAAAGTGATCAGGATACCCTAACCGTGAGATTTGTACTTTACGGATGCCTTCATCCGCCAACAATTCCAGGACGGCGGAACTAAAACCCCCAGTTAAGACATGGTCCTCGACGGTGATTAGATGCGGTACCCGCCGCGCCCAATAGAGAATGGTCTTTTTGTCCAAAGGCTTTACAAAACGGGGATTAATCACCGCACTATGGATTCCGGCTGCCTGCAAACGATCAGCAGCCTCTTCCGCCCTTTGCACCAGCGGACCCAGAGCCAGGATGGCTGCATGTTCACCGGTCCGCAAGACCTCTGCTTCCCCCAAGTTAAACGCTTCCACTGTCGAGAGTTTCCGTCCGGTCCCATGCCCACGGGGATACCGGATCGCTACGGGTTTGTCCATCTGCAAGGCCAAAAGGAACATTTGGCGTAGTTCATTTTCGTCGCGAGGAACCATAATCGTCAGCCCAGGCATCATCCGGAGATAAGCAAGGTCAAAGACACCATGGTGGGTTGGACCATCTTCACCAACCACCCCGGCCCGGTCCACCGCAAAAATAACTGGGAGACCCTGTAAACAAACGTCATGGATGATCTGATCGAAGGCGCGCTGCAGAAAAGTGGAATAAATCGCCACGACCGGTTTCAGCCCGGCACGGGCCAGCCCTCCAGCTAAGGTTACGGCATGTCCCTCGGCGATCCCCACATCAAAAAATCGTTCGGGATAGGTCTGGGCAAAACCCTTGAGGCCGGTCCCTTGAGTCATCGCAGCGGTAATCGCCACGATCCGTTGATCGGCGGCGGCGGCCTCCGTTAAAGTCGCTCCAAACACTTCTGTATAAGTAGGGGGTCCGGGGGTAATTTGAAGCTGGCCGGTACTGACCTCAAATTTGGGAACGCCATGATATTTACAGGGATTATCTTCAGCCGGCCGGTAACCCTTGCCCTTTTTGGTTAAGACATGGATTAAAATCGGTCCCTGGTGTCTGGTGGCTTCAACTAGCGTTTGGGTGAGTTGTCGTAAATTATGCCCATCCACTGGCCCCACGTAAGTAAAGCCCAGTTCTTCAAAGAGAATCCCTGGAATCACTAAATACTTCAAGCTATCCTTAATTTTATCCAAGTAACGAAAGGTGGTTTCCCCAACTTTCGGTATTTTCTGGATGAATTGTTCAAAATCTTCTTTCATCTTATACAATGTAGGGTTGATTCGAGCCCGACTTAAATGGGTAGAAAGGGCACCCACATTCGGCGCGATTGACATCTCATTATCATTTAACACCACAATAAGGTTGGTTTTTAAATGACCCGCATTGTTCAGCGCCTCAAAGGCGAGTCCGCCGGTGAGCGAACCATCACCAATCACTGAAATAACTTTATGGTGCTCTCCCCGCAGTTCTCGGGCGATTGCCAGCCCGAGTCCGACCGAGATCGACGTGCTGCTGTGACCGGTGGCAAATACATCGTGGGGACTTTCTTCCGGCTTCGGAAACCCACTCAGTCCGCCCCGTTGCCGCAAGGTGTTGAATTTCTCCAAGCGTCCGGTCAAGATTTTGTGAACATAAGACTGATGGCCCACATCCCAGATAATTTTGTCAACGGGACTATTAAAGACCTTATGGAGCGCAATCGTCAGCTCGACCACGCCCAAGTTCGGGGCAAGATGGCCGCCATGGGTGGAAATGGTTTCAATCAGGAATTCTCGAATCTCCTTTGCTAAGACTTCCAGCTCAGCAAAGGTTAATTTCTTTAAATCCTCAGGTAGTTTCAGATCAGCTAACATCTTGGCTAAACCCCACTCTTATCTAAACTTTTGGTCTTTACCTTTTATCCTTCCCTGACCCCGGCTGTCGCTTCCAACCAAAATAATGTTCAAATTTCTCCATCAGAAAAGCAGTCTTCAACACGATTACCGACGATTTTTTGATCGCCAGGGATTTACTGGCCGCTTTACCGCCGACCGTCACCGCGGAAACTAAACCCACAACCAGTAGAGACATTAAATCCTGATAGGAAACCAGTTTATTGTTAATTGCAAAATCAATCACCAAAGCAGCGCTAATGGAGCCACTCACGGTCCCACAGATGTCTCCAACCACATCATTACAGAAATTAGCCACCTGATCCGCTTTACGCACTAACTCAATGGCTTTTTTGGCACCGTCCACCCGGTCACTGGCCATCGCATGGAAAGGTTTTTCGGAAGCAGCGGTGGTCGCCGTCCCAATGAGGTCAAAGATGATTCCTAAAAAAATCACGGCCAGCAGAACAAAGACTGACACCCAATATGTTGTCCGAGTTTGGGTAAGTTGAAATAAAAGCGAAATCGAAATAGACAAAAAAAAAGTCAGCATCCCGACTCGAAACGCGCGTTTTGTACTACCGCCCAAAAATATTCCTCCACTATGTAAGATCACCTATGTAAAGTAGAAGATGGTCAACTATTGAGTAAACATTGTGGCTTAAGGTCCAGTAGGTTTTCCCGACGCTCTCCCACGCGTTACCGCTTAGGCGGTTTCCCTTTACGAGCGCCTTACCGAGTCGCCTACGGTAAAACTGGATCACCACTTAGTCCACACCGCAATCCTCAACAATTGTCCACTAGGGAATAGCCTAGGAGTTTTCCTCGGCGGAAAGGATCGTCTCTAGCCTCTTTTGCAGGATGGGTTTCAAACGGCAAAGAGCATTGTTCTTAGGCCTTCAAGAACATTGCTTGGCACCCGTTATCCTCTTCATCCCACCTCAAGGCAGGCTACACTGCATCGATACTAAGTAAGTAAAACTCCTTTTGCACCGTATGCAGGTTCTATCCCAAGCCGTAGTTAGGCCCGTAAGCTTTCCCACGTACTTGGGTCTCCACGGTAAGGGGTCAACGCCCGCATGCCTTTGCGGGTCGCCCCAGTACCTTAACCCCCAGCACCGCCCCCAACTGGGCGTCGGCAGCTAGCACCAGGGACTTCATCGATGTGCCCATGACGGATTTTTAGGCCCGTCTT
>DOID01000139.1:0-266 GCA_003511465.1 Bacillota bacterium
ACCTGTTCCTTTTCATCATCAATGATCACAAGTTTGTACATGCCATCACCCCTTTTTCTCCGGCGGGAATCACGATTTGCGCTTGCGTGCCCTCTCCCAGCTGGCTGTTGATGGTCAATTGATAACAGCCCGGATAATATAGATCCAACCGTTCCTTCACATTATGGATGGCAAAGCCTCCATACTCCGTCTTTTCGTTGCTGAACTGGCCCTGCCGCAGCGCGGTCAGGACCGCGGGCTCAATCCCGACCCCATTATCTTCAATC
>DOID01000139.1:464-6013 GCA_003511465.1 Bacillota bacterium
TGGATCACGGCATTCTCCACAAAGGGTTGGAGGATTAGTTTCGGAATCCTGTAGTTTAAGATCTTTGCTTCAAAGTCAATTTCGTAGGTGAGCTTATCATTAAAGCGTTTCTTTTGTAACAGAATATAATGCTCAATCAGTTTTTTCTCATTGTCCACCGTAATAAAATCTTCCCCCCGGTTGAGCGTGAGCCGGAAGAGACCGGCTAAGGCATAAATCATCTCACTGATCTCTTCCTCCCCGGCTTTTTGCGCTTTCCAATAAATCGTATCTAAGGTGTTATAGAGGAAGTGGGGGTTAATCTGTGCCTGTAACGCCCTTAGTTCCGCTTCCTTTTGCTTCAGTTGTAATTTAAAGACCCGGTTAATCAATCGGTGAATATGATCAATCATCGCGTTGTACTGGGCGCCCAACCGACCGATTTCATCCCGGTAAATAAAGTCGACTTTTTCTTTAAAGTTCCCCGCTTTCACCCGTTGCATGGAAGAGAGGAGTTTATTGATGGGTTTCGTCACCAGAGCGGAAGTCCAGATCGACAGCACAAAACCGATCGCCAAACAAAGCATGATCACAATCGTGGTAACCAGTAGAATCGTCTTGACCGGCTGCAAGACAATCCTAGTCGGAACCAGATAAACCACCTTCCAATTATTAGGGGTCAAAGTACTGTAGGTAAGGAGCAGTTGATCCCCATTTAACTCCAGAATTCTTTCGCCCTCCGGCGCTCCCAGAAATGGAAGGAGCATATCCACGGTTTCCTGCCGCTCCAGATTGGTGTTGCCCGCTGAAACCGCCGTGATCATCTCCTGGTTTTCGTTGATGAGCAAAATGGCGCTTTCCGGATAATCGATATTCTTTCGGCAGAGGTCCTCCAAAAAAGCAAGATTAATGCAGATCATTAAAAATCCTTGGGGCTCTAGGGTATCCATATTGAGTAAACTGCGGAACATGGCGATCTTCGGATTGCGATTATTTTGAATAAAAGCCGGGTGATTTCCATTCAAAGTAACCCACAGGGGTCCGCCCTTCTGGGCTACCGCTTCCCGGTAAATCGGATCTTCTTTGATCGAATCGAGCGTACCGATGCCGGCGCTCCCATCTTTACTGGTATAATACATAAGGCCGTTTTCCCCATAGATACTGATAAAACTGATCGCCTCTTTAAAGGCCAAAAACCCGGAGAGCGGTGACATGGCCTTGTTAATCTCATTGAGCCCAATGCCGGAAAGATCATCCTGGTTCAGCACGGCTTGAATCTGATCCCATAAGCAAAGGTAGGTTGATAGTTCATAGATCTCCTGCTGGAGCGTTTCAAGGTTGGTTTTGACTTGACGGGTGTCGCGTAGATTGACGGCGCTAATTTTTTGGATAATATTCTCCGCATAGATTAGATAGGAAAAAACACCGATGATCAACGCGATGAGGATAATAACGCTGAAGTTAAGGAGCAAAATCTTATTGCGGATCCCTAAATCCATATACCACTGTTTAAGCTTTAGCCGTGTTTTTATCAAAGCCATGTTGACCCCCCAACCCCTTTGTTCTTGTTTCATTACTATATTGTTACATACTTTTTCTGGCCAACCAGGTTCTTTTCCTCTTTTCACCACCGTGTTCCTGGGCGGATCCGATTCCATGCGGTTTCTAAAAAAAACCCGGCAAAAGTTGCCGGGTTTAAATACCGAGTAACGACGCCATGCGAAGCTGATCACGCCGCCTGCCGACCATCCGGCAAACTCCACTCATTACTCAATTTCCATCCTTTCATGTGTCCTGGCGGAAGCCAGAGTAAATGGCTACCTATTATTTTAGGTACGTAACGATGGAATGGGGCAAACTGTCCACGACCGTCCCCCGGCCCCCAATCTTCAGCTGAAACCGGCACTGTTCATCGGTGGGATTAAAAACAACCGTGGCAATCGTCCCATCCGGGTTTTTGAAGGCCACTGTTTCCAATCTTGGCTCGTCGGCCCGACAATGGATGCGACAGGCCCCAGGCTGTACAAACTTACTGAAGTGCCCGATATAGTAATAGGATGATTGGTAATACACCTGGTTGGTTACGGGATCGGCCACGATGGGAGCATCGCAGAAATTCGCCACATGATTCGGCCCGCCACTCGGGTCCACCAGGAGATTCCAATCAAGCCAAGCATTGGCGCCATGGGTAAGATCACCGATTATATTGTGGGCATAATGCTCGCCCCGGTCCCATTGGCCTAGTTTTACTCCGCCTTCGAGACAACCCTCGGTAAAGATCAGGTTCTTTTCGGGAAAGGCTTCCCGCGTCTTACGGACATTGTCAAACTGTTCCGCGGAGTACCAATGGAAAGCCATCCCCCAGACATACTTGGCTGTTTCTTCATCCCCCAGGATCACCTTGGCTCTTTCGTACAGCAAATCCCGGTTATGATCCCAAGCCATGATCTTCTTGTCGGAAAGGCCTTCTCGAATCAGCACCGGGCCCAGATAATCCCGGATGAAATTCCTTTCCTCTTCGGCGGTAAAGCGACAAGACTCCCAGGTTTGGGTAGCGTCCGGCTCATTTTGAACGGTCAGGCCCCAAACCGGTACCCCCTCCCCTTCGTAGGCCTTGATAAATTTGGCGAAGAATAAAGCCCAAGTCTCACGATACTCCGCCTTCAGCTTTCCCCCTTCCGCCATCCGCCGGTTGGTCTTCATCCAAGCCGGCGGGCTCCAGGTCGAGACCAATAGCTTGAGGGGTTCACCTTTCACTTTCTGTGCCGCTTTGAGCAAGGGGAGCACAAACCGTTTATCCCTTTCGATATTGAAGTACTTGAGTTCTACATCACTGACAATATCATCGCAGGAATAACTCCCCAGGGAAAAGTCGGAGCTATTCATATGTACCCGGCCAAAGCGGTAACCGATCCCTTGCTGTGGATGGAAATAGGCATTTAGGATCTGAGCTTGTTTCTCCGGTTCCAGATGGGCAAAGACATAGGCTGCTGTTTCCGTAAAGGCGCCCCCAAAACCATAAATCACTTGGAACTCCTGCTGTGCATCGACTTCGACGGAAGGGATCTTTTCCGGCGTCACCTGATCCAGCAGTAAATCTGCTTTCGCCGTGAAGCGCTCCCCCGTATCTCTAGCTGTTTGGATGACTCTAACTCTGTTCACCTTTTCCATGATTACAACTCCTTCACTTGCTAATTCCCCTTGCGGTCAAGGAAGACACCTGGCGGAACTCTTGTTCTATTTGAATTCATCCAAGAATTCGGCATAAGGGTAATCGGCGGGGATACCACAGGCTGCTTTTCCGCCATTAGCATCAAGATACGCTTTACGCCGTGCCCACTGGTCAGCACATAACTCTTTAAAGCCGGCTCTTTTTGCTTCCGCAATAACCCGCTTGTATTCTCGCTCGAATTGGTTCGGTGGTAAAACACAAGCCCGGTGGATCATCGGCGGGATCACCGCCCAGATCCGATTATTGCCGGTCGCAAATTCGTCGGGGACGAATTCCGGTCCCACATCACCCCAGTAGGCAATGTTGTGATTGGCGCTGATCCACTCATAATTCTCCTGCGCCCATTTTTCCGCCGGGCCTAAAATATTCGGCACTTGCAACTCCGCACGGGTATACGAGACCGGCCCATTCATTGGGAAGACTCCATGTTTAATCCGCGCCGGTCCTGTATTGCCACTTACGTACCAATCCAGTTCTTTAAATTCATCCTTGAACCAGTAAGAACCCTGGTATGGTCCTGATTTCTTCAGCTCGATCATATCCGGAGAAGCTCCTAAGTACAGACAACGGGCTCCTTCCGGACTTAATGCCCACTCGGCAATCCGAGCCAACAGCTCCACCTGTGCTGGGCTGGCCTGATCCGTAACATAAAGCACCTGATCCGCATCGGGCCCGGGTAAGACGTTCCAGGGATAAGGTCGGGAAACACCCGGCACTTTGGGCACTGGGATCGCTGTATAAGAAAAATCGTAACCAGCGGCTTCAATGTCCTTAATAAGGTCGTACCCAAGCCAGCCCACAATCACCGCTGCCGAACCATTTCGCGTCTTTTCTTGGAAGATCTCTTCTTTTTGCGTCACCCATTCCTGATCGAGCAGCCCTTCATGGTACAACTGATTAGCATACTTCATGGCCTCATAGCCCTGTTTCGTCAAGCCCCAGTGTTGGTACCAACCATCTTTGGTCATTCCGATCCAGTTTAAGCCGAAAGTCTGAAAGAGGATACACTGGGAATACCAATCGGACGGCGGGAACAATAAAGGAATGATCGGTTGGCCGTTGGGCGCTTTGAAGTTACCCGCTTTAATCTTCCGCAGCATCTCCGTAAACTCATCCAGCGTCGTGGGGCGTTTCCCGCCCAAAGCCGCCAGGATATCATCCCGGATCCACCAGCCGCCAAAGTAGGTTTCATCGGGATTGGGCTTACCATAAGGTAAAGCCAGCGGTGGTCTTTCAGTTTTGCCCAGAATTTTAGTTTGCTCTTCGGTTGTAGAAGCTTCCCATAAGATACAGCCGTCTCCATGTCCAACCTCCTCGCTCTGTTATTAGTTAAGTATTATTAATATGTAATCGTTTTCATTTTTCCTTAAAAATTAACACCCGCATGATTGCCGAATTATTAATTCGGGGGGGATAATCAAATTCACATTTTGGACTTCATCACGCTGATTTAAGCTGAAAATAAGCTTCTCGCAACACAAACTACCGATGATATAGGTTGGTTGTTTCACCGTCGTCAACGTCGGACTGGTAAACTGGCAGATCCGAAGATCGTCAAAACCGACCAGGCCTAGGTCACCGGGGATCTTAATCCTTAACTGTTGGGCTGTTTTTAATACTCCTAACGCCAGTTCATCATAGGCACAAAACACCGCATCCGGTGGATCAGACAGTTCCATCAAGCGTGTAAAAATGGTATTTATGGTTTCAAAGGGGGCACCTGTAATATATTCCGGTTTGATTTCCTGCCCATAATCCCGTAAAGCTTCGGTATATCCGGTAAGCCTTTCTTTCCGGTCACAAAGGTGATCAGCTTCATCCCCNNTACTTTTCTTTGATCTCATAAAGGCGGGGGAAATTAACCGGATCATTGTAATACTTGTCGAGATTGGCGTATTTAATGTTCCGTCCCCAATTGTAGACCGCCGCATGGGTCAGATAAACAAAACACTCCGGGTACTCACCCGACGCCGACCACAGCGTCATCTGGTCTTGTTTGAAGTTGTCAAGTACATACTCATAGGAGATTTCTAAACCAAACTCTTTATTCATCCATTGCGTCATCGTTCCGTTTTTATTCGGTAATTCCCAAGCGCGGCCATTTCGGTCGTTTTGCTGCCCAAAATTATAAATGGTCAGCTTCACCGGTTGGTCTTGCGTCAAGCCGACAACCGGTAGTAAACAAGCTAGGCTCAGCGCCACCCCCAGCACTACGCTGGTTCGCCAAATTTTTCCCATCTTATTTCCTCCTTTGTTTTTCGCTTTAAGCGGGAACAATCGTTCCCCGGTTTATTTCCGCACGGGGCGACGCCGGGGCCTTGGGCGCCGTACCGTAGAG
>DOID01000139.1:6089-6679 GCA_003511465.1 Bacillota bacterium
AGATTCCGGCCAAATAACATGATCGGCTTCCCAGTTTTCTTGATCTTCACCAACTCGTCATCAGGCATGAACGGAAGGATAAAGATCAGTCCACCAATACTCTGGTCATATAAGAAACGGACAAAATCCCGTTCTTTTTCCAGGTTTCCTCCCCCGTCACAAACAATCAGTCTTAAATCATACTCATTGGCTTTATTCTCAATCCCTTGAATGATTTCCCCATAAAAAGAGTTGGAAATCTCCGGCACGATTACGCCAATCACATCGGTACGGTTTTTACGGAGCGCTTTGGCGGAAAAATTAGTAACATAATTCATCTCTTCAATGACCGCCAAGACCTTCTGCCTTGTTTCTTCCTTCACCAAATCCTTTTTATTTAAAACCCGCGAGACCGTGGCGATAGAAACACCGGCCTTTTTGGCGACGTCTTTTATTGTATATTCCATCACGTAACCCCTTAGTCCAAAAATGTAAACGTTTTTATGTTTGTATTATAACCCCGTGTTAACATATTTGTCAAATAGATTTTTACTGATCTAGTATTACACTTCATTTTGAGGAAACCCATTGCCGAAGGATAGATCGCCACG
>DOID01000139.1:6937-10151 GCA_003511465.1 Bacillota bacterium
TATTGCAATCGATTATTCTTAAGCGTAGTATAAATATAGGGTTAATTATTTTTTAACTTTTTATGCAACCGGTTACATTAATCTATAAAGGAGTTTTATCATGGGTGTAACCATCAAAGATGTGGCTAAAGCTGCCGGTGTCTCTACTGCGACTGTTTCCCGCGTTCTAAATAATAGTAACTTAATTACTCCTCAAACTACTGAAAAAGTGCGCAACGCCATGCGCGAATTAGGGTATTTCCCCAATAATATTGCACGGAGTTTTGCTAATCAGAATACCTACATAATTGCCTTAGTCGTTGATATTGAGGAGCCAACTGCTTTTAATAATCCGTATTTTTACCAAATCCAATATGGGATCGAGAAATACATTTGCCCCAAGGGATATTATCTGATGATTGTCAATGAGAATACCTTGAATCATAACGGAACCGCTTTTAGTAAACTTTTTTTTGAAAAAAGAGTCGACGGTCTGATCCTACCCGTATCTTTGCTCCATAAGAATTTAGTTAAAAAGATGGAAGAACAAAAATTCCCCTTTGTCATCATCGGCGAACCTGAAAACAGCTACGATACAAACTGGATTGATATTAATAATAAAATGGCTGGAGAGATTAGCACCACCCATTTAATTGAGAATCAATATAAAAGAATTGCGTTCGTTTCTGGTAGTCGAAAAGACCTTTTTAATAAGAACAGATTAGACGGATACTTAACTGCTCTGGCTAAACATGGCTTTCAACCGAACCCCGATTTGATTAAAGAAGGAGGTTTCTCTAAAGAGGACGGTTATTCGATCATGAACGAATTTTTTAAACAAAACAATCCTCCTGACGGTATTGTTTTTACTGATAATCTCGTTGCTTTTGGCGCCTTGTCTGCTATTAAAGAACATGGTATTAAAATTCCTGATGATATCGGCCTTGTTAGTTTTGATAATTTCCCGGTTGCCGAATTATCCGATCCCCAAATTACAACAGTAGATATTGATCTTTTAGATTTGGGTATTCAGGCTGCTTCCATGCTTTTAAAGGAGATCCAATTACCCTCGACGACTAAACAACAGAGTTTATTATCAGTACGTTTGATCAAAAGAGGAACAAGTAAAAGATCCCAAAGGTAGCAGCCATTAGAAAGGAGCTGATCAGAGGAATAACGATGAGAATCGCCCCCGTATTAAATTGCAGAAAGAGGATTGGTATCATTGGTTTCAATGGTAATTATTCACGAACAGACTAGAGATTACATATATCCAGTTACAAGAAGTAAATTAGCAATCAGGTTAAAAACAAGAAAGAAAGCGGCTGATTCTTGCCATCTGTTGTATTGGAATCGGTTTAAAAAAGATACTACAGGAGAATTAGTTGCCAAGATGCGGTGTTACGCTAGAGATGAATTCTTTGATTACTATGAAATCATTATCGATACCATAGAAAGCACGAAGTATATCAAATATTACTTCCAACTATCAAAAACAGGTCAAAGCATTTATTTTAATTACCATGGGGCGACCATTTTAAATCCCACGGATGGTTTCTTCGAGTACCTCTATACCAATGAAAAGGATATCTTTGAAGCGCCTTTATGGAGTAAAGGGACCGTTTTTTACCAAATTTTCCCCGAAAGGTTCTGTAATGGAGATCTGACCAACGACCCGAAAAATACTGTACCTTGGGGTTCTACGCCGACGCGAGATAATTATCTGGGCGGTGATCTGCAAGGAATCATTAACAAACTAGATTATCTTGAAAACCTAGGTGTAGAAGCCCTATATTTGACACCAATCTTCAAAGCCTCATCTAACCACAAATACGATACGGTAGATTATTTCCAGATCGACCCCTCCTTCGGAACAAGCGATGATCTGAAAAAGTTAGTTCAAATTTGCCATCGTAAAGGAATGAAAATCATTTTAGATGGAGTCTTCAATCACTGCGGCTATTTTTTTCCTCCATTCCAAGATCTCCTCAAAAACGGAGTTGATTCCAAATATAAGGATTGGTTCTTGTGCGAAGGTCTTCCCCTTGACCCGGAAAACGTAAACTACGAAACCACAGGTTATTATAAGTGGATGCCTAAATTAAGGTTGAGTAATCCTCAAGTTCGAGCTTTCATTTTAAAGATCGCCAGTTTCTGGATGACAGAGGCTAATATTGATGGTTGGCGTCTTGACGTCGCTGACGAAGTGGATTATACCTTTTGGCAAGATTTTCGAAAAGTCGTCAAATCTATTAACCCGCAATGCTTCATTCTCGCTGAAACCTGGCGGGAAAACCGGGAGATGTTGAGAGGCGACCAAATGGATTCCGTGATGAATTATCTGTTTCGGGACGCCTTAGTAGACTTCTTTGCCAAAAAGCGAATCACTCCTAGCCAATTCGACGAAAGAATCAACCGTATCTTAGGGGTATATCCCACCACAACCCATTTAAGTCTTTATAATTTGATCGGCAGCCATGATACGGCTAGATTCCTTACTCTTAGTAAGGAAGAGCATCGTATTTTGAAAACTACCAGCGCTTTCCAACTTTGCTTCCCCGGGATTGCCGGTATTTATTATGGAGATGAAATTGGCCTCACCGGAGAAAATGATCCGGATTGCCGGAAGTGTATGGATTGGGTACCCCCTAAAGAAAAACTGGAAATTTCCAACTGGTATAAAAAACTAATCGCCCTTCGAAAAAGGATGAAGCCATTACGCTTAGGGAGCTTCGCAAGTAATTATTGTTCAACCGATAATTATGTTTACGGATTCTATCGGGAATTTGAAGAAGACCGCGTCTACGTCGTTATTAACAACTCAGACCTAGTGACAGAGATTACCTATCCAGTTTTAGAATCGCCCACCGACTACTATTTTTTAACAGATCTATTAAGTGGAGAAAGCCATCTCGTCGAAAACTCGGGGAATAACCTCTACCATAATAGCGATCTCCATTCCTACCAGGGCGCTTTAAGATTAAAGCTCCAACCTTATCAGGTTAAAATCATCTACGGAAATTAATAAATTTAGGAGGGAAAATTCCATGTTTAACAAGTCTTTTATGGTTAAAGTTGTCTTGCTAAGTCTATTCGTTGTCGCTCTACTTACCGCTTTTGGCGTTTCCGCCCAAGAACAAGTAACTATTAGTTTCTGGCACCATTATAATGCCCAGTCGCCTGAGAACGAGAAGTTAAACAGTCTTCTTATTCCAGCCTTCGAAAAAAAACACCC
>DOID01000139.1:10425-10886 GCA_003511465.1 Bacillota bacterium
TTTAATGCCGTAACGCAAGGTCTTCTCGACGGCCCAATGGCAACTGCGCGCGTAAAAGGAGATTACTATGGACTCGCCCTTAATACCAACACTAAAATTCTATTTTATAATAAATCCTTATTTGACAAGGCGGGGGTCAGTGTCCCTAAGACCATGGATGAATTCTTCACTGTAGCGCGGAAACTCTCGAAAAAAACCGGCCGTCAGATCTGGGGATATGCTGAACCAGCCTTAGCTGGCTGGAATATTTGCCCATTCATCTGGAGTAATGGGGGCGAGATCACCGATTCCGAGTATAAAGTAGCCTCTGGTTATTTAAATAGCGCTAAAAATGTAGACATCATTCAAAAACTCGCTGATCTCTATCGTGACGGAGCGATGACCGGATTTAATCAGGGCGCAATCCCTTTAACTGATGGGTATGCGCAAGGCCGATATGGAATGATTATTGAAGGACCGTG
>DOID01000139.1:11060-11272 GCA_003511465.1 Bacillota bacterium
GGTCAAGGCGGCTCAGCGCAAGTGTTAGGCGGAGAAGACATCGTCATGTTTAAAACTGCCAAAAAAGAAGCGGCCTGGGAGTTCATGAAGTTCATGACCAGTGAATACGCCCAAGTTGAGATGGCTAAAGTTGGTCAAATCCCAGTAAACAAAGTCGCCATCGATTCAAGCGTGATTAGGAGTAATAAGAATATGCTTCCCTTTTTAGAGGC
>DOID01000033.1:0-159 GCA_003511465.1 Bacillota bacterium
AAGCTTGATCAGGCCAATATTACCGAGCGGATTCTTTTCCCCGGCTTAGACGGGTTGGCCAAATGGCTCCTGCGCCATTACACACCACGATGTTTAGAGGATAGTGATGAGAACTAAACCCAAAGTAGCCTTTATCTGCGTTCATAATTCCTGCCGGAG
>DOID01000033.1:424-658 GCA_003511465.1 Bacillota bacterium
ACACAAGCGCCGAAATTAATAGAAGCATTGCCACCGGTGGATATTGTCGTGACGATGGGATGTAATGTATCTTGCCCGTTTCTCCCCTCTAAGCACCGGGAGGATTGGGGTCTTGATGACCCGTCCGGGAAAAGTGATACGGAGTTTAAAGCGGTGATTAGCCAAATCGAACAGAACATGATCAGGTTGGCGCGGCAGATCTCTAGCCAACAGATTAATCGGTCATAAGCTGCT
>DOID01000033.1:868-1742 GCA_003511465.1 Bacillota bacterium
GAAAAAAATCCGGACCTATGTGATAGTTTTTGCCCCTCGGACCTAGATTTCCAGGTCCTGCGTGGGAAAGCTACGGAGGTTACCGGCTTGTCGGAGATCTTTAAAGTGTTGGGGGATGAAACACGGACAAAAATCATTTATCTCCTTGCCCAGCAACCGCTCTGCGTTTGTGATCTGGCAACCATTCTTGAAATGACGCTGCCAGCCATCTCCCATCATCTCCGGTTGTTAAAAGCCCTACGCCTTGTTAAATATGAGCGAGAAGGGAAGATGGTTTATTATTCCCTTGATGACGAACACATTATGAATCTGATTCGGGAAGCCCAGGAACACTTTGCGGAGGAAAGGTGAGAACTTAGAGTATTATCCGTCGGGAGAAAGAAGGTTGAAAGATGCGCTATATTTTAGATGGTTTAGATTGTCCTAATTGTGCTGCGAAAATTGAAAAAGAATTGAACAAAATTCCCACTCTCGGACCAACGAAGGTAAGTTTTGCCACCAAAAGTGTGGAATTGCCGGCGGATCAGGTGGAGCTGGCGCAAAAGGTGATCTCCGCCATCGAACAGGAGGTTAAACTCCGTAGTAGTGGGGATCGCTCGTTGGTGTCCGCAGAGGGGGCGGAGAAAACAGGAAAGCGCGTTTCCCTATTGATCGCCGGACTCTTATTTATGATCGGATTAATTTATAACGAACAATTGCATAATACCCCCTATTCCTGGATGGAGTATGTCGTTTTTCTGACATCCTATTCCTTGGTGGGCTGGCCGGTGATTACCCGAGCCTTTAAGAATTTATTCCGTGGCGAGGTTTTTGACGAAAATTTCCTAATGGTGATGGCTACGGCTGGGGCAATTGCCATTCGCCAGCTTCCGGA
>DOID01000033.1:1844-3214 GCA_003511465.1 Bacillota bacterium
GCGGTGATGCTCTTTTATGCGGTCGGCGAGTATTTTCAGGATAAAGCGGTGAACCGGTCACGCCGTTCGATCAAAGCGTTGCTCGCAATTGAGCCGGATTATGCCAATTTGAAAGTGAACGGTACGACCGAAAGGGTAAGACCAGAGGAAGTTACGGTGGGGCAAACCATTCTGGTTAAACCGGGTGAAAGGGTGCCCTTAGACGGCCAGGTTCAGGCGGGTGAGTCCTTTGTGGATACTTCGGCTTTAACCGGGGAGTCGGTCCCACGGAAGGTGAAAACCGGGGAATCGATCTTGGCCGGAATGGTTAACGGCATCGGTTTGCTTACTGTAAAAGTAACAAAGCCATATGGGGAATCATCGGTGGCTCGCATCTTAAATCTGGTCGAAAAGGCCGCGGAAAGAAAAGCCCCCACGGAACAGTTTATTACAGTTTTTGCTCGTTGCTATACCCCCTTCGTGGTCGGGGCTGCGGCCATCATGGCCGTGGTTCCGCCCTTGCTGATTCCGGGGGCGACCTTTGGCCAGTGGCTATACCGCGCCTTGGTTTTACTGGTGATCTCCTGCCCTTGTGCTTTGGTGGTGTCGATTCCCTTGGGCTACTTTGGCGGGATCGGCGGCGCTTCACGCCAGGGCATCTTAGTTAAAGGAGCAAATTATTTGGACGCCTTAGCCGACACCCATACGGTGGTGTTTGACAAGACTGGTACTTTGACGAAGGGTGTTTTCCGGGTGACCGAGGTTTCTCCCCGTAATGGGTTTACGGCTGCAGAAGTACTGGCGGCGGCAGCGCAAGCGGAACTATTTTCGAACCACCCCATCGCCCAGTCCCTACGGGAGGCGTACGGCCAGGAAATAGCGGAAGAACAGGTCAGCGCTTATGAGGAAATTCCAGCTCATGGGGTGAAGGCAGAGGTGGCCGGGAAAGAAGTCTTGGCGGGGAATGACCGTCTGATGCACCGGGAGGAGATTGAGCATACGGATTGCGACGTCCAAGGAACCAGTGTCTACGTGGCCATTGACCGGAAATACGCCGGATATATTGTCATTGCCGATGAAATCAGAGTGGATGCGCCCGCAGCGATTGCTGACTTGAAAGCTTTAGGTGTACAAAAGGTGATGATGCTGACCGGCGATGAAAGCAGCGTTGCCGCTCGTGTTGCCGACCAATTAGGGGTGGATGGTTATTATGCCGAATTATTGCCGGAAGACAAGGTTGCCCGTGTCGAGGAACTAATGGCGGAAATCCCCCATCCGAAGCGGCAAAAACTCGCTTTCGTCGGTGATGGGGTGAATGACGCGCCGGTTATTACGCGGGCCGATTTAGGGGTGGCCATGGGTGGATTGGGGAGCGATGCCGCCATCGAAGC
>DOID01000033.1:3394-4301 GCA_003511465.1 Bacillota bacterium
GGACGAAAAGGATTATTCGGCAAAATATTTATCTGGCCTTAGGCGTTAAAGCCTTCTTCCTTTTACTCGGGGCGTTCGGCATTGCGACCATTTGGGGAGCAGTCTTTGCCGATGTTGGGGTAACTATCCTCGCGGTGTTTAACGCTTCCCGCACCATCTGATTCCCGTTCACTTTTTGTTAAATTAAATATTTGGCTTAATCTTGTAGGATTAGCGGAGAAAGAACAGTATATAAATGGTTGAGGGGAAGACTGCTGGCTGATGGCAACTTGTGAACAAGGGGAGAGCGTAAGATGGAGACATTTATTTTACTGTTTAAATCCGCGTTGTTAGGAATTGTGGAGGGGATCACTGAATTTTTGCCGGTATCTTCCACCGGTCATCTGGTGATTGCCCAGAACTTAATCGGCTTTCAGGGGGAGAGTCCTAGTTATGTGGAAATGTATACCTATGTGATTCAACTAGGGGCTATTTTGGCGGTTGTAGTCTTGTACTGGGCTAAAATCAAAGCGACGTTGGTTAATTTTTTTCCGCACCAAGTCGGCTATGAACAGTCGGGTTTTAAGTTTTGGTTTACCATTGCGGTAGCCTGTATTCCGGGGGGCGCTCTCGGGATTTTATTCGATGATTTAGCGGAAAGGTATTTATTGGCGCCGCTTCCCGTGGCGGTGACCTTGTTTGTAGGCGGACTGGGGATGCTCTATGCGGAAAAACGCTTTCGCAACAACCAGCGGCCAGACCAAGGCTTAACTGTTTCGCTCCGGCAAGCATGGCTGATCGGCCTCTTTCAGTGTTTGGCGATCATCCCCGGGATGTCGCGTTCGGCTTCGACGATTATCGGGGGTTGGGTCGCCGGACTTTCGACGGTCGCCGCCGCGGAATTCTCCTTTTTCTTAGCGATTCCGGT
>DOID01000033.1:4483-7434 GCA_003511465.1 Bacillota bacterium
ACGGCTGAACTCCTTTCTCTGGCGGTTGGGTTTCTAGTTTCTTTCTTGGTGGCTTTGGCGGTGATCGACCGGTTTATTGCCTATCTCAAGAGAAAACCGATGCGGGTTTTTGCCTACTACCGCATGATCTTCGCCCTGATTGTCTTAGGGGCGGGTTTTAGCGGCTTGTTCGCTTAGATGGGCTTTTTGCGTTGTCACTTGATTCAACTATTCCGGTACAATATATTGATAGCCCAACTCAAGTCAAACACTATATATTGTACGGAATCTTCTTTTATGGATACAACGCAAAAAGCTTATATAGAAGTTTAAACCGAATTATATTATAATAGCAATGGATGTCAGCAAAAGTTGATTTGTCAGAGGTGAAGGGATTGAAGGTGATTGGGATTATTCCCGCCCGTTACGGTTCGACTCGACTTCCGGGGAAACCCCTAAAAATGATTGCCGGAAAACCGATGATCGAACATGTTTATCGTCGGGCGGAACAGACTACTCATCTCTCCGCCGTTTTTGTGGCTACTGATGATCTACGTATCAAAACGGTAGTGGAGGCTTTTGGCGGGAAAGCGGTGATGACTTCGGCGGACCACCAAACCGGAACTGACCGTTTGGTGGAAGCCATCGGTGGACTTGATTTAGACCGGGAGGATATTGTGGTTAACATTCAAGGGGACGAGCCTTTGCTGGAGCCAAAGATGGTTGATGAATTGGTAAAACCGTTGTTGGATGACCGGGACTTGGTGATGTCCACCTTAAAACACCGGATCCACGAAGCGGAAGAGCTTAATAACCCAAATGTGGTTAAAGTCGTGACTGACCAGAGCGGCTTTGCGCTCTATTTTTCGCGGTCGCCCCTTCCTTATAACCGAACAGGTGCCGAAGTAACCTACTATAAGCATGTGGGATTATATGCCTATCGCCAGGCTTTTTTACTTCAATACGCGTCGATGGAGCGGACTCCACTGGAGACGGCTGAATCTTTGGAGCAATTGCGAGCCCTGGAGAATGGGTACGGAATTAAAGTTGTCGAAACGAACTATCAAACCATTGGTGTTGATTCTCCGGCGGATTTAGAACGGGTAAAGAGATTACTAGAAGAGGTGTAATAATTGGCAGATAAGCAGGCAACAGCCCAGTTTAAAATTGGGGAAAAGGTTACAATTGGCGGAAACCAGCCCTTTGTTCTGATCGCCGGTCCTTGTGTGATCGAGTCGGAGCAGTTGGTGATGGAGACGGCAGAAAAATTAAAGGAAATTACCACAAAACTGGAAATCCCTTTGATTTTCAAAGCGTCCTTTGATAAAGCAAACCGTACCGCCCTAGGTTCCTTCCGGGGTGGAGGGCAGGAAGATGGGCTTCGGATTTTGGCCAAGGTTAAGCAAGAATTTAAGCTACCGTTGCTGACTGATATTCACCATCCGGAACAGGCGGGTCCGGTGGGTGAAGTAGTCGATGTTTTGCAGATCCCGGCGTTTTTATGCCGACAGACGGATCTATTGGTCGCGGCGGCTGCTACCCCCAAAGTGGTTAACATTAAAAAGGGCCAGTTTTTGGCACCATGGGATATGAAGAATGTCGTTGAAAAGGTCAGCCAATCGGGAAATGAGCGGATTCTCGTCACTGAACGGGGGACCAGTTTTGGCTATAATAACTTAGTTGTTGATCTGACAGGTCTGGTTGAGCTCCGGAAAATCGGGTATCCGGTCGTCTTTGATGGCACCCATAGTGTGCAAAAACCTGGAGGCCAAGGGACGTCTACCGGCGGGAATCGGGAGTATGTGGAGTATCTGTCCCGCGCCGCCGCTGCCGTGGGGATTGATGCTCTCTTTTTAGAGACTCACCCTGATCCGGACCGGGCTTTATCCGACGGCCCCAATATGGTTAAACTGGATGCGTTGGAAGAATTATTAAAAATGGTTAAAGGGATCGACCTGTATATTAAAGACGGGGGTCAGTAATCATGGCGGATCTTAATCTCATTGCAGAAGCACGGAAGGTTTTTGACATTGAGATCGAATCTTTACAAAAAGTCCGGGATGAAATAGACGCCAGCTTTGTCGTGTTGGTCAAGGCTATTCTGGCGTGCCAAGGACGGATTATTCTCACGGGGATTGGAAAATCAGGCCATATTGCGAAGAAAATTGCGGCTACAATGTCGAGCCTAGGGACTCCGGCCTATTATTTACATCCGGCGGAAGGCGCCCATGGCGACTTAGGGGTGATTACGAAGGACGATATTGTTTTGGCCATTAGTTATAGCGGTGAAACCGATGAAATAATTCAATTAATTCCTTCGATCAAGAAGATCCAGGCCAAACTGGTCAGTATCACCTGTCGGCCTAACTCAACTTTAGAAAGGAATGCCGATTTAAGTATCCATCTGAACATTATTAGGGAGGCCTGCCAACATAATTTGGCGCCGACAACAAGCGCGACCGCTACTTTAGTCTTTGGTGATGCGGTTGCCATTGTCTTGTCGGAGATCATTGGCTTCCAACCGGAGAACTTTGCTGTTTTTCATCCGAAAGGCGCTTTAGGGAAAAGGTTATTAACTAAAGTAAGTGATCTAATGTTTAAAGGCGAAGAAAATCCAATTATCCATGGGGATGAATTGTTAAAAAGAGCTGTGATTATCATGGGTGAAAAAGGATTAGGCGCAATTAGTGTCGTTGATGACGACGACAAATTGGTTGGCATTGTCACCGACGGCGATCTACGGCGGACCATTGAAAAGTATGATAATTTACCGCAATTAAAGGTAAAAGAGATTATGACGAAAGATCCGATTGTGATCGAGCCGGACTCCTTGGCCGTGGAGGCGATCAAACCGATGCAAGCCAAGGAGATTATGGTGCTACCGGTGATTGATGCCGAGCGGAAACCGGTTGGGATGCTCCGGTTGCATGATATTGTAAAGGCGGGCATTGTAGAGTGAAGAAGATTAAAGC
>DOID01000033.1:7637-13080 GCA_003511465.1 Bacillota bacterium
AAAGATGGTTTGGGAATCAAATTATTAAGCAAAACAGGGATTATTCCGGTGATCATTACTGGTCGCCACTCGGAGATTGTAATGGCAAGGGCGCGCGAGTTAGGAATTGAAGAAGTCTATCAAGGAGTAGAGGATAAGCTTACGGCCTACCGTGAATTAACAGATAAGTATAAAATTATCGATGAGGAAGTAGCCTTTATCGGTGACGATTTAAATGATTTACCGTTAATCAATATGGTAGGCTTATCTTTCGCGGTCGCCGATGCGGTGCGGGCAGTACGGGAAAAGGTGGATTATGTGACAGAAGAGCGGGGCGGAGAAGGCGCTGTTCGCGAGGCAATCGAGGTAATCCTCCAAAAGTAAAAGATAGTTAAAACATCTAGTGGAGCTGATCAATTTGCCATTACTAAAGAAACTCTACCGGTATATTACCCCCCACAAAAAACAATTGATTCTCGGGCTTATCTCCATGCTTATTCATTCCTTTTTGACCATTTATGTGGTGAAGGTTTTTAAAGACCTTATTGATATGGTGATTACGACCCTAGAACCGGGTAAAGAAGGTTTAATGCGGCTGACTTGGGTTGCCTTGATGTTGGTTGGCATTTATTTTATCAAGGAACTAGTATACTATTGGCAACGTTTCCTGCTTGCTTATGTTTCTCAGAAAGCCATCAGGGATTTGAGAAATGATTTATACCACCATTTACAAAATTTGTCTTTGAGTTTCTATAGTAAAAACAAGATTGGGGAGATAATTTCCAAAGTCACCAATGATGTGGGCGTTCTGCAAAACGCCATTGTCAGTGGGGCGGTGGGGCTTTTTTATGAATTAGTTACTCTGATTGGTGCGATAATTTATTTGTTAATTATCGATTACCGTTTAACATTGTTTGTTATTTTCGCGCTACCCATAATCACTTACGTGCTTAAATTTTTTAATATTAAGATCCGTAAGGCAAGCCGAAAGGTCCAGATTAAACTGGCGGACATCTCCCATGTGCTGGAAGAGACTTTGTCTTCGATTAAAGTAGTAAAATCATTCGGGCGTGAAGCCTATGAATTTGAACGCTTTCGTGTGGAAAACGACGAAAACTGCCAAGCCAAAGTACGGAGTGAGCAATACGGGGCTTCCCTGACTTCCATTATTGAGTTTATCACCGCATTTTCATTTGCGGCGGTGCTCTGGTTTGGCGGCTATGAGGTGATGAATGGTCATTTGGCAGCGTCGGAATTAATTGCCTTTTTTGCGCTGTTGTTAATGATTATGAATCCTTTAAGTTCTTTAAGCAAATTAAGTACCACCATTCAACAGGCCTTAGCTGCCACCGAACGGATCTTTGAATTAATGGAGATTAACAACCCTAAACTCGTGGAGGAAAAAAACACCAAGGTCATAGATAAAGTAGAAGGTAAACTGAAGTTTGAACAGATCTCTTTTGCTTACAACAGAGGGGAAGCGGTTTTAAGGGAAATCAGTTTCCAAATTGAACCTGGGGAAGTCCTAGCTCTAGTTGGTCCTAGTGGCGCCGGGAAAACAACAATTGCTGACTTGATCCCCCGCTTTTATGAACCGACAGCGGGACGGATCTTATTAGACGGAGCGGATATAAAAGAACTCAATCTTGACTTTTTACGGGCGCAGATTGGGATCGTTCCGCAGGAGACGATTTTATTTAGTGGATCTTTGCGGAATAACATCCGCTATGGAAAACTGGAGGCGTCAGAAGAAGAAATAATGGCGGCGGCAAAGGCGGCGAATGCCCATGACTTTATTGTTAAGTTCCCCTGCGGCTATGAGACCGTCGTTGGCGAGCGAGGCGTCGGACTTTCCGGAGGGCAAAGGCAACGAATTGCCATTGCCAGGGCGATTCTAAAAAACCCCCGCATTCTAATTTTAGATGAAGCGACTTCGGCGTTGGATAACGAATCGGAAGTTTTGGTCCAGGAAGCGCTTAATCGTCTGATGAAAAACAGAACAACTTTAGTGATTGCCCACCGTTTAAGTACGATCAAAAATGCCGATAAAATCCTGGTGCTTTCCGACGGAGAAATATTAGAAAAAGGAAACCATGAAGAGCTAATGACTTTGGGCGGACTTTATTATAACTTGTATAAAACCAACTTTCGGAAAGAGGATTAAGCGTAAGATGAAAAAGCTGGAGGATTTATTAATCACTTTCATCTATGAAGTGGTCTCGTTGTTTATTATAATTTTACCCGATCCGGCTCGACAAAAGGCCGGGGTATTGCTGGGAAAATTGTTGTTTAAAGCGGTCAAAAGTTATTCGGAAATTGCCTACCGCAATATGAGACTGGTATTAAAAGACGACATGACCTCCGCCGAAATTGATCAACTGGTTGAGTCCAACTTTGTCCACATGGGTCGGGTCATCGTCGAATTTATCATGTTGCGAAAGTTGAACCGGAATAATTTTAGAGAGTATATTGATCTTTCGATTGAGGGGGAAGAATATTTAAAAGAGGCCCATGCCAAGGGTAAAGGGGTCATTATTTATGCCGCCCATTTGGGAAACTGGGAGTGGTTGGGTGCGATCCTTTCTTTTTTGGGCTATCCTGTAACGGCCATTGCCCAACGACAACACAATGAAAGTTTTGACCGTTCGATCAATAAAATCCGGCGTGCAACCGGAGTAAAACTAATCTTTACCCGCAAAATCACCCAACGTGACGCTTATGTGGCTTTGAAAAAAAACGAATGCCTTTATGTTTTGGGCGAACAATATCCGCTCAGTAACGGTTGGCCGGTAAATTTCTTTGGTCAACCGACCTATGCCTTTTCCGGTGTGGTCCGTTTTGCTCAAAGGACCGGCGCGACAATTGTTCCCACTTTTTTAGTGCGGGAAGGATGGCGGAAACATCGGCTCGTCTTTTTAGCGCCTTACGAAATCCCGAAGGATAACGACCAGACTCGGCAGCAAGGGATCTTACAGGAATTAACTGACCAAGTGGAAATGATGATCCGAAAATATCCTGACCAGTGGCTGTGGATTCACGAACGTTGGCGGTAGATCGACGAAAGGAGTAAGCTTTTGTACATCTTGTATAATTTCTTGCTTTGTTTCGGTTTTGTCTTTTATTTACCCTTTTTACTTCCTAAGTTGCTGAGGGGTCAAGGGCCGGAGATCGGAGAGAAATTCGGCTTTTTGCCCCAGAGTCTGCGCACTAAAACCAATGGACAGACAGTCATTTGGATTCATGGCGTTTCAGTTGGTGAAACGGTGGCGGCGGGTCCGATTTGCCGCGCAATTCGTGACCAGTTTCCCCAGGCGAAAATTGTATTTTCCACGGTAACAGATACAGGGCAAAAGATGGCGCAAAAGCTGATTGATGCAGATGCTTTTTTTTATTTCCCCTTTGATTTATCGTTGGTCGTAAAGAAGGTTTTAAATGAGCTTAACCCGAAATTAGTAGTAATCATGGAGACGGAATTATGGCCAAATTTGATTCGGCTTGCCAACCAAAGAGGAAGTAAGGTTGTTTTAGCGAATGGTCGGATCAGCGCAAAAAGCTACCGTGGGTATAAGTTGTTTGGCCCGTTGTTACAGCAGATGCTAAGGGGAATTGATCTTTTTTTAATGCAATCCCAACCAGATGCGGAGTATATTCAGTCCTTAGGAGCGGACAAGGAAAGAGTATTTAATTGCGGTAATACGAAATATGACTTGAACATTGATCTGGCGGGTGAGCATTGTAATAATCGGTTAGCTAAAGAAATGCAAGTAGAAACTAACGCTCCACTTTTGGTAGTTGGGAGCACCCACGCTAATGAAGAGGAATTATTGATTCCTATCTATAAGCGGTTAAAAGCAGAATATCAGGATCTAGTAATGATTCTTGCCCCTCGACATCCGGAACGGGTAAAAGAGGTCGAGACGCTCTACCAAAAAGCAGGTATCCCTACGATTAGGCGGACAGAATTACAGAATGCCAGACGCGAAGCATCGGTTATTTTCTTAGATACGATCGGGGAATTGTTGCCCACGTATAGCCTTGCCGACTTGGTTTTTGTCGGAGGATCCTTGGTAAAGTTTGGCGGTCATAACATCTTAGAACCTGCTGCTTACGGACGAACAATTTTTGTCGGTCCCTATATGGATGACTTTAAGGATATTCTTAGCTTGTTTCTGAACAATGATGCTTGTATTCAGGTGAAAGATCATAACGAACTTGAAGAGAAGATGCTGTATTATCTTAAAAACAAACATGAGGCCGATGAAAAGGGCCGAAGTGCGCTAAGGATTGTCCATTTGAACCAGGGAGCGACCAAAAGGATGGTTAGTTTAATCACCGGTTTATGGAAGGAATAGAGGCTGATAAGGGGAGATTGAGTGATGTTTATGCTCTATAATTTAGTAGTACATGTTCTTGTTTTGTGTTTACTCCCCCTTGCTTTACTTATTTCCCTCTTGAAACCGAACATCTCACGTGAAATTATGGAAAGATTAGGGCTTTACTCTAAAGAATTTGCGGATTATCTTCATGCTTTGAAGCAGGCAAAGAAAGATATTATTTGGCTTAATGCCGCTTCTGTTGGTGAAATAATAATGGTGCAGCCACTGATTAAAGAATTAGGCGAGCGGTACCCTAATAGCGGTTACATTGTGGTGACGAATAGTTGTTCTGGACAGCAAATGGCGAACAAGTTATTTGGCGCAGAGAAGGTTATTTTACAACCGCTGGATTTACCTGGGATTGCCAGGCGGGTAGCTCGGAAGGTGAAACCGAAGTTGACAATTGTGGTTGAATTTGAAATGTGGCCAAATATCATTCAAGCTCTTTCAAAAGTAGGAAGTAAAGTAGTTTTAATCAATGGCGCCATGGACAATAAGATTTTGAAGTATTATCGATTGTTTCCTGGATTGTTAAAAGCCACCCTAAATAAGCTGGATTTTCTCGGGATGAAGAACGAAACGGAAAAGAAGATCGTCGATTCTTTAGGGGTAAAACCAAGCAAAATTAGAGTAACTGGTGATTTAAAATACGATGGTAGTTTTAAGGTAATGTGTAAAGATGACAAGAAAGCGATAAAAGACAGCCTGGATATTCCGGAAAACGCAATCGTTTTAGTTGCGGGCAGCACACATCCAGGGGAAGAAGAGATCATATTTAAAGTTTATATTGAGCTTAAAGAGGAATTTAAGGATTTAGTGTTGATTATTGCCCCACGTCAAATAGAGAGAGTTGCAGAGATACGACAGTTGGGAGAGGGTTATAGTTTAAAGCCGGTTGAACGGACAAGACTAGCAGCAAAAGATTTTAAAGGAACTCTCGGCTATGAGGTTGTAATTCTTGACACTATAGGAGAACTGGTGGATTTGTACAGTATTTCTACTATTGCTTTTGTGGGAGGAAGTTTTGCTAAGATTGGTGGTCATAATCTTTTAGAACCGGTTTTTTACGGCAAACCTGTTTTGTTTGG
>DOID01000041.1:0-3686 GCA_003511465.1 Bacillota bacterium
AGGTTTGTTTCTTACGAACCGGCCTTAGGATCGTTGGGCGAGGTGGATTTATCAGGACTCGACTGGGTACTCTGCGGTGGCGAAACCGGTCCGAAAGCCCGACCGATGCACCCGGATTGGGCAAGAAGTTTGCGGGATCAGTGCCAGGCGGCGGGAGTGCCGTTTTTCTTTAAGCAGTGGGGTGAGTGGGCACCATTTTATGACCGCGACAAGGACGACCCGGACTGGCGGAACATCCCGAAGGAATCACCTAGTGTTTGCCGGACGAACTTGGCTGGAGGACACGGTTTTCATGGTGATCGGATTGTATATTTCCGCAAAGTCGGCAAAAAAGCTGCTGGCCGCCTCTTGGATGGGCGCGAGTGGAACGAAATGCCGGAGGTAGCAAGATGAAAAAAGCAACCAGACAGGCGGTGTATGGCAAATATGGCGGACATTGCGCTTACTGCGGTAAAAAACTCGAATACAAGGACATGCAGGTAGATCACATAGACCCGCAGAGGCACTATTACGACCAAGCAAAAGCGGATCGTATGGCAAACCTTAATCCTTCCTGTCGGAGGTGCAACCATTACAAGCGAGGGGGAACACTGGGTTACTTTAGGGAGCTACTTAAAACCTTACATCAGCGCGTCAGAAATATTTACATCTGCAAAGTGGCAGAAGATTATGGAGTAATAACGGTTAATGAGTGGGACGGAAGATTTTACTTTGAAAAACATGATGAAGAGGTGGTCTGATGCCTCTAGCGGTTGAACTAGGTCTATGGACAATAACTCTAATTGGAAACATACTTGCCTTCAGCTTTTTCGGAACGATCATCATCTTAAGGATCAAACACGTTATAAAGGGGTGGTCTGATGATAGAATCAATGCTAAGAGATTATTACAAAAAAAAGTGGAAACTCCACCATATAGCCTTGCAGATCAAAAAGCTCAATGAAGATATCGAAGAGATCAAACAGCGCATTGGCGAGGGTATAAACATCATCCGGCTGCCCGGAGTTGCCCGGGGTGTTCCGGCTGGCGCGGCAAACAGGTATTCCCCGGGCCTGGAAAAGTCCATGGTTGAGCTGGAGGAGACGCTTGCCAACTTGAAGACCGAGCTTGGCCAGAAGGTGAAGAAGCGTGACGGATTGGAAATGAAGAAACGAGCGCTGGAAGAGGATATTCTAGCGGATGGTATTGATGTTACAATGAACACGCTGTCGGAAACAGAAAAGCAGGTGTTGGAACAAAAGTTTGTTTATCGGAGGAATTTTATTAGTACCGGGACAGCGCTACATATGTCGGAAAGTGCTGCTAGGTACTGGTATAGGAAGGCCATCGAGAGGTTTGGAGAAGATTTGACGGCATAACTACTTCGTTTTTACTTCGTTTTTACTGCGGAAAAACTACGGTTTTTCGGGGAATATTATGCTAAACTATTATTAGACAAAGGTGTCCCAGGGGGGCACCCACGCAATTGCAGACCTAGCACCTCCTTTCTATATAGAGCCTCCGGATACAGAACCGGGGGCTCCTTTAACACCGAAAGTGAGGCGGCTGCCCTCTTGATGAGGTGCGTAACATTAAAACCATAAAAAGAAGATAAATGGTTCAATCCTAGTATCAGGGGGCGGTGGCGGGCAGCCCTAAGAAGATGGATTCATTGGCAAGGTATTAGCGCTAACCGGGCTCGAATCCATCTTTCCCGCCTGCAAAAAGTCAATCCACAACCCTACCATGCGGTGGGGTTTTTTATTTGGGGGGGGTGAGTGATATGGGAGAAATACATAAATTACCGACAAAATGCCCCAAATGCAAGAGGCAAATAAAAAAACCTAACAAGCTGAACAAAATGCCTATCGGCTATCCGGTGTGCAGTATATGCATTGAAGAGGAAACCCATAAACAAATAATGGAGCGTTTGGAGGGCGCAAGAGGCCCTCTTTTTTGTTGCGGTATAGAAGGATGCAATGTTATTGATCCTACCAGAGATTGTCTGAAGTATTACAGCGCCGATCAGCTTTTTGACGAAATCAAGAGCAGGATAAGCGGTGAATGTGATGATTGAATTTAGATGGAAAAGTGATAAAGAAAAATACGAGCGAGATAAACGATTGCTCATGGCTAAAGTTAAGCGAGAGAAAGCGATGTTCAACGCCAACAAAAAGTCCAGAAATGGAGAAAAGGCGGTGGAGGCTTGATCGTTATTGCGGTTGATTTTGATGGGACAATCGTAAAGAATAAGTGGCCAGGGATTGGTAAGCTAAGGGCATTCGCAAAGCCAATCTTAAAGTGGCTATATAAACGGGTAATTCTCATCCTATATACCTGTCGCGAGGGAGAAATGCTTGGTGAAGCGATAAATGCGCTTAACAAACACCAGATCAAATTTGACGATTACAACCAAAACTATTGGAAGCGCATACACGAATATGGTAACGACTGTCGGAAGGTTTCAGCGGATCTTTACCTGGACGATCGGGCCTTTTTTCCAGGATGGTGGGCGGTGCCTTTCGTGGTGTTATGGATGGAATGGAGGGAGAAAAGTGCTAAAAGAAGGAGCGAAGTTCGACAACGGGAAAGAGCGGTATGACTTGATTGACGGATATGCCCTGAATGAGCTGGCTGGAGTTTATACCTATGGCGCCGGAAAATACGAGGATCGCAACTGGGAAAAAGGTATCAAGTGGAGCCGAGTTTTTGCAGCGATAATGCGTCACCTTTGGAAATTCTGGCGAGCTAAACAGCTTAGTCTTTCGGAAAATGACGACGAGTCTGGCCTCCCGCATCTTGCTCATGCGGCCTGGGGATGTTTCGCCCTACTGCACTATACCAAGTTTAAAACCGAATACGACGATAGGCCAGGGCGGACCGATGATTGATTACGACGCGATCGCCTCAGCCGGGGGGATACCAAAGCCCTCCAGTCCGAACCGAGAGGCAGTGCAGGAGAGGAAAACGAAAAAGGTATCCGTGACCAAGAAGAAATCAAAGAAGTCACGACTTATACCTAAAGCAGTGAAAGAAGCGACTCTTGAAAAGAGCCGCTTTTGTTATGTCGGGCTGTGTCCCTATTGCGGCGGTAAGCGTGTCACAGTACATGACGATTTTGACCATTATCCGGCTCGCAGTCAAGGAGGCCGGGACATCCCGGAACATGGCTGGATGGCCAGGCATGAGTGCCATATGAAAAGCCACGCCAACCCGAAGCAACGGAAAGAGATGTTCGAAAAAATTGAGGAAGCTGGATTCCCTGTGGACTGGGGCGCTGAGGTGTACGGAGGAAAAAAATGCTTGGCCAAATAAAGGTAGTCCAATCCGACGGAAAAGCAGTTTTTATCGAGTTTGATAAGCCAGTCCAGTTTAAGATGAATCAGATTGTCAATGTAACCGGTAGAAAGAAAGTCCGGACATTGAGGCAGAATGCAATGTATTGGGCGTTTTTAACTTGGTGTATTAACCCTTTCGGGGGTGACTTGCAAAGCCAAGGCCACTTTAGTGTTGATGCCCTGCATGAAAACATCAAGGAGTGGATTATGGCCTCGCACGGTCATGACTTTCTAATTAGTAAGAAATTCAGCACAACAGAACTCAACCCGAAGCAATTTCAGAAATACTTCGACATCGTGAACCATGAGCTGCTGGTTGATATTCTGGAAGTTGATACATCGGGGTTTTGGCAGGAGTATAAAGCGTTT
>DOID01000041.1:3825-5125 GCA_003511465.1 Bacillota bacterium
GTATTGCGATTGGGTTGGATATAACAAGCCAGATTTCCAGGCGTACATGGAAGAACAGTACGGAGGCATGCACACGTGTCTAAGAGACGGATGAGGCCCTGCCAACAACCGGGTTGTCCTAACCTGGTTGAGAGGGGTTTTTGTGATGATCATAAGCATTTAGAGTCTAAGGCTACGCGCGAGGGGTTTAAGCGGCTGGATGAGCGAAAGACCGCAGAACAGAAACAATTTTACTCTTCGTATCGATGGACGCGCACGAGCCAGAAACATCGAAAGATAGAACCTATATGTCGTAGATGTAAAGCCAGAGGGATCATTGCGCCGGGGAAGCCGGTACACCATAACCCACCGCTTGAATATCTATTAGCGCATGGACTTAATCCATATGATCATAAATATCTTGAAACCCTCTGCGATGATTGCCACTTGGAAGAACTTAGAAAAAAGAAAGACGCCCCCCGCCCAGTTAAAATGCCGTTTGCACCAAGCTAGACCGAGTGCCCAGGACAGCGCACAAAAACTTCGTTTTATAAAATATTTAGGAGGTGCTCTCATGGGAAGAAATGCTAAACCGATTGCTCTCCATCTCGTCGAGGGCAATCCTAACCGATTGACAAAAGCAGAAATCGAACGACGGAAAAAAGCGGAAATCAAAGTTGGCACTAAAAAATTTAAAGTGCCAACTTTTGTGAAAGAGGATCCAGAAGCATACAAAAAATGGAAAGAAGTAATAAAGCTTTATAAGGAAGTTGATTTCGTCTCTTCGGGGGACGTCGGCATGATTGCTAGATACTGTATGGTGTACTCGGAATACCTTCGGGCGGTAGAACGGAAAAAGACGTTGGAAAATGCGACTGAAGGTGTACCGCTGGTTGCCGGTCCCGTTGTTGACAATCTGATAAAGCTTGATAACCTTGTTAACAAAAAAATGGACGCGCTAATGAAAATGGAGGATCGACTATTTCTTAACCCGTTGGCCAAAGTGAAGAATGTTCCGAAAAAGGAAAAAAAGCCTGAAAGAGATCCGTTGAAGGAAAGGGGTTTTGGAAATGTGTAGGTGATTGTAAATGACCCTGACCGATCAGCTGTACCAATACTGCGATGAGATATTAACCGGAAAAATAGTCGCATGCCAGAAACACCAGTGGGCTTGCCTACGGTTTATCCGCGATTTGGAAAAAACCCATAAAAGAGAATGGGAATGGGTTTTTGTTGAGGACCGCGCTAATCGATATTTCGATTGGATGCGGCTTTTCAAGCATAGTAAAGGGCCGCTGGCCGGGCAGTATAAAGAACCAGT
>DOID01000105.1:0-2874 GCA_003511465.1 Bacillota bacterium
TGAGGATATTGATTTTTATGTGATTTACCAACCCTATTTTCAAATTAAAAACAATATAATTACAATTATTATGAAATGCAATCCAGAAGGCGAAATACCAGCCGACGTAAAGAATACGTATCCTAGAATGACTGATTTAGAACAAAAAGGACTTCTTATTAAGCTTGATGAATTTGAGTATTCCGTTACCGGAGATAAGCTTATCATCAGTGTTCCAGAAGAAGAAAACATAACCTATACTTATGTCATAAGTGGTAAAACAATGTCCATGAAAACCGTTTATAGTAGTGAAGATGGTTATTTAGAAAAAAACACAAATATCAAACTTGTTAAAGTTGGCGATTCAGAAGTAACCGGAGTGGAAAACCGTGAGGATCTAGATTTACCTGATTTCCTGAAGATCTAATGTAATAGAAGGTTAGTCACACCTCATAAGTTAAAACAACAAAAACTTGTGGGGTGCTTTTTTATGCAACAAAAAAAGTCACAATAACGCTATTTTAGTCCGCCAAATTCTCCTTGACCATCGCTTCGTTCTCTCTCGACATTGCCTCATAATATTCTTTTCTCCGTTCGAAGTCGATCTTTCGTAAAGTTCTAATTGACACCTCATGTTCCCCGAGTATTTCGTGAATGGACTTAAAGTCATCGGTAAGAATATCTAGTCTGGTATTGATTTTATGTATTTTGGTATCCATATTGTCTAGTTTTTTATTTATCTCTGTGTAACCCTCAGTTAAGATGATGGTTTGATCGTATACGAGATCTAATTTCTTCTCAAATTTGGTCTGCCTTTCCTCAACTCTAGACATTCCATCTTCTAATATAGTCTGTTTTTCCTCGAGTCTGACCATTCCTTGCTCAAGAATGCTCTGCTTTTCCTCAATTCTAGATAACCCATCTTCTAAGTTAGTCTGTCTTTCCTCAAGTCGACCTTGTCCATCTTTTAGATCTCGAAGTTCACTAAGGACAATCTCTTGGAAATTCTCGTTGGTCATATTTTCACCCCTCCCCACCCTATTGGTTTTAATTGTATCAGATTGCCTTCGAAAGACCAAGTCAATCCCATAGTGGTCATTCGGTGAAATTCGCCAGCTAAAATGCGTATTAAATTTATCTATTTCACAAAACCCTTGTGTTCATAATAAAAACTGATTAGACTAAAACACTTAATATGGCAATCTTAATATTTGACCCGGATAGATGATTGCTGTTTTTAGATTATTTAGGCTTCTGATTTCGGCGACGCCTCTCCTGGGATCCGCCTGGGGATAATAATGTAGCGCAATGTCCCATAAAGTATCTCCCTTTTCAACGGTAATCGACTGGCCCAGGGCTTGTCCTTGACTTTTCGTGGCGCTGTAGTAGAAAGTAATCAACAAAAAAAACAGGACGAACATTAAAAGGACCAGATTAACTAAGCCTTTCCGCGGGTTCCAATGCCAGCGCTTCCTTAAGCGGACATATTTAACCGTCCCTAATCTGCTTTCTGTTGTCCCGATTTCGGTCGTGTGCACTTTCAATCCCCCATTTCGCCAAACACTTGTTCGTTGCTTGTTTATACCAATATTACCACGAACACATGTTTGTGTCAAGCAATCGAACAATTGTTTGCATAAAAAATTAGCCTATGGTATACTGGAAGCAAGATTTAATAATAGATATTATATGCGGATAATTTGAAAAGATGCTTAGCATTTCCCAAAGGAGGTACCGAAATGGAAGACCTCAGCCAGCGCCAGCAAGAGATTCTGGAATTTATCATTAAAGAAACGCAAATTAAAGGCTATCCCCCATCGGTCCGGGAAATCGGTGAAGCGGTGGGTTTAAGTTCAAGTTCCTCCGTCCACGCCCATTTGGAGAAACTACAACAACTAGGCTACATCCGTCGCGATCCGACGAAACCCCGGGCGATTGAAGTTTTAAAACCGACGTTGGAATCGGATGACCTTTATTTGTCAGAAGTGATTCCGGTTCCGGTGGTCGGTCGGGTAACCGCCGGCGAACCGATTCTCGCTGTCGAGAACATCGAAGAGTATTATCCTTTGCCGAAGGATTTCACTTCCTATCGGGATCTTTTTATCTTAAAAGTCAAGGGCGACAGTATGATCAATGCCGGGATTTTTGATCAAGACTTGGTAGTGGTCAACAAAACAACTACTGCCAATAGTGGTGAGATTATCGTAGCCTTACTTGATAATGGCGAAGCTACCGTCAAACGATATTTTCGGGAAGCAGGAAAGTATCGGCTACAACCGGAGAATCCGGTTTACAATCCGATTTACACGCAGGAACTGGCGGTTTTGGGAAAAGTCATTGGGTTAATTCGGAAGTTTTAGTGAAGTAAATAGCCTAAATTAAAAGCCTGCGCTACTAGTAGCGCAGGCTTTTTTTGGTGGGAAAAGCGGTGCAGCTTTCCCTTGAAAAGGCAGTATGGTTATTATTTTTTTATCGTCCGATAAATAATTGAGTGAACATGTTTCCATAGGGGCCACCTACCGCAATTCCAACTCCAAAGTGATTATACCTTGAGTTTAGAATATTTGCGCGATGTCCGGAGCTGGCCATAAGACTGGCATGGGCGGATTCTACTGAACCTGCTCCTGCCAGGTTTTCACCGGCGGTGTAGTAACTGACACCGGCGCTTTTCATCATGTCAAAAGGTGAACCGTAGGTCGGTGAAGTGTGGCCAAAATAGTTCTTATCGATCATATCTTGGCTTTTCTTTCTAGCCAGCCCAACTAGGGTGTTGTCCACTTTTAACTGTTGTAAACCAGCCTTGGTTCGTTCCTGGTTTACTAAGGTTACCATCTTCTGCTCCGACGTGGTCAACCCTTTACTGGGGGTTGGGTTACTTGGAGCCGGATTACTCGG
>DOID01000105.1:2983-4924 GCA_003511465.1 Bacillota bacterium
CTCGGTTTCGGCTCGGTCGGAGTAGGGTTGCTTGGCTTCGGATTGCTCGGAGCCGGAGTACTTGTTTTCGGAGGTACATAATAGCTTTGTCCGTTGTTAGATTTACTAGAATAATAATACTGCGTGGAGTAGTTCGACTTATACTTCGTTGAGTAGCTCCCCGAGTTGTATTGATACGTACTTCCGTTCCCGGAATAGGAACCACCAGTCGGTGGAGTATAATAAGGTGATGAACCATAACTTACATAATAGGTGGCAGCTAGTGCTGGAAGTAGTACCACAAAGATGAGGGTAAATGCTAGAATAAAACTACTAACGAATCGGGCGCGTAAACGCATCGAATCTTCTCCCTTCAGACTGCCCTTTTCGTTGGTGCTGCAACGGTTGGTTGGTATTCTCCTAACCGGTGGTTGTCCGCTTTTTCGCCTCCTTTACCATCTGTAGACCGCAACCACTTCGGTGCATACTGTTTTCTTGTTTCTTTAGCCTAATCCTTTATGTAAAAAAAAGCAGTTCTGGTAAACCAGAACTGCCTTCCTGAGTAACTTATGGTTGAAAAACGATGTTGTAAATTTAATTAATCAATCGTATCATCAAGGTTAATAATACCCTCTTTAAGTGCGAAAAGCGCGATTTGAGTCCGATTTTTCAATCCCAACTTCTTTCTGATACTGGTAACATAGTTTTTGGCTGTTTTTTCACTAATGAATAAGATACTACCAATCTCACGATTATCCTTTCCTTGAGCCACTAAAGGCAGGATCTCCCGTTCTCTGGGGCTCAACTGATCAAGGAGATTGGGTCGATGTGGACTCGGTAATTGGGCCATCTGCCCGTCCTCCTCTCCATTCCGCTGTAGAAATTACTGACCAGGACGATTTTCTTCTGGTACATGATATGAACGAGATGGTAAGGAGGTGAAAGACTATCCTTTAATTATCTGCCAAAAGGGATATTACTTAAGCTTTTTGCGTTGTATCCAGCTAAAGAATTTTCGATACAATATATAGTGTTTAACTTGTTTGAGGCTATCAATATATTGTATCGAAATCCTCAAATCAAATAAGAACGCAAAAAGCCCTACTTTAGCTCAATCGCATCAAATGGGCACTTGTCAAGACAGTTGCCGCACTTAATACAGGCTTCCTGGTCGATGACGTAAGGCTTTTTCGGCTCACCACTGATGGCATTTTCCGGACAATTCTTAGCGCATAATCCGCATCCTTTACACGGATCGCTGAGGATCGTATATTGCAATAAAGCCCGACACACTTTAGCGGGACATTTTTTATCCCTGATATGAGCTAGATATTCATCACGGAAATTCCGGATCGTACTGAGCACCGGATTAGGAGCCGATTGGCCTAACCCACAAAGGGCAGTAGATTTAATCGTTGTGGCTAATTCCTCAAGCAGTTCCAGATCTTGCTCTTCGCCCTTCCCTTGGGTTATTTTGGTTAGAATATCCAACATCCTTTTGGTACCGATCCGGCAAGGAGTACATTTCCCGCAAGATTCGTCCTGGGTGAATTCCAAGAAGAAACGGGCCACATCCACCATACAGTTGTCTTCATCCATAACGATTAACCCGCCGGAACCCATCATCGAACCGGCAGCCACCAGCGATTCATAATCCATAGGCCGGTCCAAATCCTTTTCCGTGAGACAACCGCCGGACGGACCACCGGTTTGCGCCGCCTTAAACCGTTTATGGTTCGGAATCCCCCCGCCTAACTCGAAGATGATCTGGCGTAAGGTGGTACCCATCGGTACTTCCACCAGGCCGGTGTTGTTTACTTTACCCGCTAAGGCAAAGACCTTTGTTCCCTTGCTTTTCTCCGTCCCAATTTGTTTAAACCAGTCGGCGCCCTGGGTCAGGATGGCCGGAATATTAGCGTAAGTTTCAACGTTATTTATTAAAGTGGGTTTACCCCATAAACC
>DOID01000105.1:5183-7392 GCA_003511465.1 Bacillota bacterium
ACAAAAGCGCCGGCCCCGACCCTAATCTCCAAGTCAAAGGAGAAGTCGGTCCCAAGTATATTTTCACCCAACATCCCAAATTCATGGGCTTTTTCAATCGCATCACCAAGACGTTGCACGGCTAAGGGGTATTCCGCCCGGACATAAACGTAGCCTTGGTCGGCACCAACCGCATAACCGGCGAGGGTCATGGCCTCGATTACTGAATGGGGATCGCCTTCTAGCACGCTACGGTCCATAAAGGCGCCGGGGTCACCCTCGTCGGCATTACAGATCACATATTTCTGGTCGCCCGGGGCTTTCCTGGTAAACTCCCATTTTAGTCCGGTGGGGAAACCAGCCCCTCCCCTCCCCCTTAGTCCAGAGTCTTTAATCTCCTGGATTACCTGTTCGGGCGTTGACTTAGAGAGGGCTTTTCCAAGCGCGATATAGCCGTCCCGGGCAATATATTCCTCAATCGATTCGGGGTTGATGAGCCCAACGTTGCGGAGGGCAATTCTTTTTTGCTTCCGGAAGAAATCGATCTCATTATAAAAAGGAATCTGTTCGCCGGAGACCGGACGCTCAAAAAGCAGCCGGGTGATGTATCTTCCTTTGATCAAATGTTCTTCAATGATTTCCGGAACATCCTCCGGGGTTACTTTGTTGTAGAAAATTCCTTCCGGGTAAACAACCATGACGGGTCCTAAGTCACAGGTACCGATACATCCGGTTTCCACTACTTTAATTTCTTCTTCTAAATTATGGGCTTTAATTTCGGTTAAGAATCGTTGCAGGACATCTTTACAGCCCGAAGAGAGACAACCGGCGCCACCACAAATTAAAACATGAGTACGATATAGTTTCATTTGTTTTTTCTCCTTCTTCCTGATCGCTATTGGTTGTTAGTTTAAAGGGTCTCCATTTGGGTTAAACCTTTCCGGATATGTTCTTCTAAATAAGCCAAAACCGTTGGGCTAGAAATCGGAACATCCGTTAGTATTTCTTTAATGCTTCTCGTATCAAAGCGATACTCAGCTTTTCCCCTCCGATGCCGGTAGAAAAAATCTACCTTTGGGTTACCAGCGATTAAGGTAATTATCGTTCCAGCCATATCCCCCATGGGCGGTGTATCCCAGTGGTTCAGGAGAAAACTGGCGGTTAATTTTGTTCCTTTTCCGGGCTCAGAACAAATGGTAAATTCACCGCCACAGCGTTTAGCGGCGGCAGCAAAGAGGGAAACACCCAAACCCACCTTTCGGGTTGTTCGTGTCGTAAAAAAGGGGTCAACCGCTTTTTTTGTTGTCGTGGGGTCCATCCCCCGCCCGTTATCTTCGATGTCAATAATTAACCGATTTGCGGTAACATCTTCATTTAAATCAAGACTGATTACTGTTGCGGCCGCCCTTAGCGAGTTTTGTGCTAAGTCTAAAAGGTGTAGAGAAAAGTCTTTCAAAATAATCACCAGACTTTGTTCCAAAAATCACAAGGCGAAAAAAATAAAAACCCCTTCGTAACCATTATACCGTTTCGTACTGCTTGATAATCTCCGGTATTTTTTCAGGAGTTAAACGTCCATATACATCTTCATCTATCGTTAACACCGGAGCCAATCCACAGGCACCCACGCAACGGGTTACCAATAGAGAAAACTGCCGATCCTCGGTGGTATCGCCGACTTTAATCCCCAAGGTTTCTTCAAGGGCTTCAACAATAGCGGCTGCTCCTTTTACGTAACAAGCGGTGCCTAAACAAATGCCGATACTATGCTCTCCCCTGGGCTTTTGGGAAAAAAAGGAATAAAAAGTAACCACCCCATAGACTTCGCTAAGGGGAACATTAAGCCCTTCCGCTACTTTGATCTGTACTGCTTTTGGGAGATAACCGAAGATTAATTGGGCCTGATGAAGAACGGGAATTAAGCCGCCGGGCTTTCCTTGGTACTGCGTAATAACTTCATCAAGTTTCCGATATTTTTCATCGGAAATACCTTGGCAACATGCTTCTGTCATCTTAATTGCCTCCTCTAGAGTAGATCTGACTCTTCTTTTCAGAATAACATTATTATAACAAGATTTCAACGCATAGCGCTTGATTCATCCTGTTACAATAATGTTAATTGGGGAACGTCGGCAGGTTCGCCTTATTTACAGTTGGTGTACAATCGTCCCGCGGTTTCAAAGGTCGTAAGTTTTGTTGAAAGCAGAACAATTCCCTCGGCGTTCGCCTT
>DOID01000105.1:7558-9647 GCA_003511465.1 Bacillota bacterium
TCGCCTTCTCGGGCATGCCCCATCACATCACTTAACAAATCCGAAACAAAAACACCGGTAAAGCTCTTGTCCATTTTTTCCTCACCGCTTACTACTTCAGCTTCAACCCAAGTGGACAAATTGGCAAGGGTCATCTCTAATCATCCTCCTTTTCGGTCACCCACCCCATCGTCGGCGGTCTGATTCGGTAAAAAGAACCTTAAAAAAAATACGACAATTCTGTTTTAAATCCTGCTTTAAAAAAGAATTGTCGTCTTGGAAGGATCGGCATACCTTCCCAGTGGGTTTACCCTGTTTATTCTTCTCGAATATAGACGGAATAGCCTTTCCCCAGCAATTCGTTTTGGAGTTTGTCGGCGTTGGTGGGATTGGAAAAAGCGCCAACTTGGACATAACAAGGAAGGCCTTTACTGACAAAAACCGGATAACCTTCATTCTCTAAGATACTGGCAACCTGAAGCGCTTCCTCCCGCACTGGGAACGGTCCGACTTGGACTTTAAACCGGACGCTTGTTTCTGCTGGGAAATACTCATCGGAATACATGTAACTACTGGTGGTGTCTGGTGGATTTTCCCGGGTAGTTTCCGGAAGTCTGATCGTCAAAGGTTCCTGATATGGCTCATTTAACCCTTGTACCGGTGACAATGGATCTTCAGTTACCCAGTCCTTAAAGAGGGTTCCAAAGATTACCCCCAAGGATATTGCAAGAAATGCAAAGAAGACCAGACCGGCTACTTTTGTCAATATTGAAGTAAAGGCCTTAAGTGATTTTTTACTTTCCAAGATTTGCCCCTCCCCATCAAAATTAGTAATCTCCTTAAATGTTACGACTTTCCCTGAAAAATATTCCTTAATTTTTACTCTTTACGGTGGGAGGAAAAATTATGACTAAAATTCCGTTTTAATCATAATTTACAGCAACAAATTTTCTGAGTTAAAGGACTATTCTGGAAATATCAGCGCCCAAAAGCGACAATTTATCCTCGATCCGCTCATAACCACGGTCAATATAGGGGACCCCTTCAATGATGGTTGTTCCTTCCGCGGCTAAACCAGCCAGTACTAATGCTGCCCCCGCCCGAAGATCCGGGGCGATTACGGCGGCACCGGTTAAGCGTTTTACCCCCTTTACAACCGCACTTCTGCCTTCGACACGGATATTCGCGCCCATCCTGACTAATTCGTCCACATAGCGGAAACGCCCACCGAAGACATTCTCCGTAATCAGGCTGGTACCGTCAGCCACGGACATTACAGCCGTTATTTGGGGTTGTAAATCGGTAGGAAAACCCGGATAAGGTAAGATCGTAACATCAATCGGCACCAATTTTTCTCCTGCCTTGATTTTCATGGTGTCACCTTCAATCTCAATGTGGATCCCGCTCTCTTTTAACTTCGAGGTCAAGGCTTCAAAATGTTCGGGAATGATGTCAAGGAGGGTAATCTCTCCGCCGGTGATGGCAGCAGCCAAAATATATGTCCCCGCTTCAATCCGGTCAGGAATCACCATATAATCGACGGGTGTCGACCGTAGGGATGGGACTCCTTCGATGCGAATGGTATCGGTACCTGCCCCTCTGATCCGGGCACCTAAACGGTTATAAAAGTTTTGTTCTTCAATAATCTCCGGTTCTTTCGCCGCATTTTTGATCACCGTGGTTCCTTCGGCCAGAATCGCCGCTGCCATAATGTTTTCGGTCGCGCCGACACTGGGAAAATCCAGGTGAATATCGACCCCTTTTAATTTGCGGGCTTCGGCGTAAACATAACCGTGTTCTTCGACGATATCCGCGCCTAAAGCTTGAAAACCCTTAAGGTGTAAATCGATTGGTCGTTGGCCAATGACACAGCCTCCGGGTTGGTACAGTTTAACCTTACCGATTTTGGTTAAAAGCGGACCCATGACTTGAACAGAAGCGCGCATCTCCCGCACCAGTTCATCAGGGGCAACATAATTGAGGTCTTTCTTCGGTTTTATCCTTAAAACGGCTTCTTCCTCCCAGGATATTTCCACGCCTAAACTACGTAAGACCTCAATCATGGTTAAAACATCTTTAATTAAAGGGACATTACGGATAATACATTCGT
>DOID01000105.1:9834-12165 GCA_003511465.1 Bacillota bacterium
CCGACGATATGCAATTGCTCCACCCGTGTCACCTCCTCCTAGCTGAATCATTGCTATATGCGTTTGTATTTTATGCAAAAGACATCATCTTAGTGACTCCGGGTTGGAGGATTGTCCCCTGTCGGCACCCATTTTCACTAAAACTAAAAACTTTAGAAATTTTCCTGCTGGGCACGGGAAATGTTCAACAAAATACCAATAGCGATCATAGTGATGCCCAAAGAAGAACCCCCATAGCTCAACAGCGGAAGGGTAAGCCCTGTTGCCGGTATGGTTGCGGTCACGACCGCAATGTTGATTAAGGCCTGCAGTACCAGCCAAGAGGTGATGCCCACGGCTAAGAGACTGCCATAAGGATCGTTGGTTGATAAGGCGATTTTGTATCCACGCCACGCGAGACCCAAAAAGGACAAAAGGATCAAAATTGTCCCCAATAACCCCAATTCTTCGCCGATGATGGAAAAGATATAATCGGTATGGGGTTCCGGTAAGTAGAAGAATTTCTGTCGACTCCGCCCCAGGCCTAACCCGATGACGCCACCAGAGCCCAAAGCCATGAGCGATTGGAGGATCTGCCAACCTGAACCTTTTGGATCTTGGGTTGGATCGATAAAGGAAAAGAGCCGTTCTAACCGGTAGGGTTCTTGAATAATTAAGGCGATTCCGGCACCGATGGCACCGAGACCAATAGAGAAAAGGTGACTGATGCGCACTCCGGCTGCAAAGAGCATTGCCACGAAAATGGCAAAAATAACAATCGTCGTTCCTAAATCCGGTTCCATCATGATTAAGCCACAGATTAATCCAACATAAATTAGGGGAATAAAAATGCCGCTGGAAAAGGTCCGCACTTCCGAGCCAATCTCCGTTAAATAATGGGCGAGGACAAAAATCAGGGCGAGTTTCGCAAATTCCGACGGTTGGAAGTTAAAGATTTTAAAATCAAACCACCGCCTTGCCCCATTAACTTCTACCCCAAAAAAGAGGACAATAACTAGAAAGATGGGAGCTAGGACAGCGAATAAAACCGTTAGTTTGCGGAAGCGATGATAGTCAAAGTTAATCATTATGATCATCATAGCCAGAGAAAGCAAGGAAAAAAATAGTTGTTTTTTTCCGATCGCAAAAGGATCGTCACCGCCGGTCATACTTAGGGCGCGAGGAAAACTAGCGCTAGTCACCATCACCACGCCAAGAATTAAGAGGAATAATACAATTAATAGGATGAACAAATCAGGTTTTCCAGCTTTCATGTCCTCAATCTCACCTCACCTCACCCTATTTTATAGCCGGCCAGGCCCAATAATGCCAATAAGATCCCGACAATCCAAAACCGGATGACGACTTTGCTTTCAGAGAGGCCACCCAGCTCATAGTGGTGGTGTAAGGGTGCCATTCGCAAAATCCGTTTTCCCCTCGTCTTAAAACTGAAAACTTGAAGGATCACGGAGAGATTTTCGGCGACAAAGATACCACCGATAATGGGGAGAAAGAGCGCCGTATGGGAGAGGATGCCAATGGCACCCAAGGCGCCGCCTAAGGCCAACGCTCCCGTGTCCCCCATAAACACCTGGGCTGGCGGGGCATTGAACCAGATAAAACCGGTACAGGCCCCGACTAGAGCCGCCGCAAAGATTCCAAGCTGCATTTCTCCTTGGAGCAAAGCCAAGATACCCATAGCTAGTCCGGCAATCATGGTGGTGCCGCCAGCCAGTCCATCTAAACCGTCGGTTAGATTAACCGCATTGGACATCGCAACCATCGTAAAGACGACGAACAGAAACGTAAGAACCGGGTTAATGAAGGCAAGATGGGTGTGGAAATAAGGAACGATTAAGGTCCCCATAACCCCAGAATGCACCACATACAGACCGAACAATCCGGCTAAAAAAACTTGTCCCAGTAACTTATGCCGGGCTTTAAGGCCTAAAGAACGGTGGAACACGATATTCAATAAATCATCGAGTAATCCTAAAAGCCCATAGCTGATGGTGATAAAAAGCGTCCAGCGCAGGTTATTCGACCAGTTACCACCAAGACCGGCGATGGTACCGGCCGTAATCCCAAAGAGGACCAGCACGCCCCCCATGGTCGGGGTTCCGGCTTTCTTGTGATGGGTTTGCGGCCCTTCTGTTCGGATTGTTTGACCGAATTTTAACTTGGCGAGCAGGCGAATGACCGAAGGCCCGAAAAAGACAACAATTATAAAAGCGGTGGTGCCTGCAAGCATCAGACTAAACCATGGGATCTTCATCTTTCTCCCCCCTCAGCACAGGCAATTAGCTTTTCGACGACCGCTTCCATCTCCATTCCCCTAGAACCCTTGATGAG
>DOID01000105.1:12374-12508 GCA_003511465.1 Bacillota bacterium
GCTGCCCCCTCCTGGGTAGCGATAGACAAGGGACCATAGGTAAAAACTGCGGCACAGCCGTAATCGGCAACCAGTTCGCCGATTTTATAGTGGGCCTGTTTACTAATCTTCCCTAGTTCTAGCATGTCTCCTAA
>DOID01000105.1:12704-14568 GCA_003511465.1 Bacillota bacterium
GTGGTTGCTTTTTGCAAGCCCCGAGCGGCTTCTTCCGTAGTCAGGCCAAGGGCGAGGCTAGCTGTGGCGGCGGCGAGAGCATTAGCAATATTGTGGCGCCCCAGTAAGGGAAGGGTAAAACGAAATTTACCCCAGCGCCCATCAACAGTTACTTCTTCACTGGTTGCTTTGGTGGTGGCATCAACCAGAAAAAGAGCAGGCGACGGCCGCGAAAGGTCACTTCCTTGCTGTAAACTGTAAAAAAGGCTGCCTCCTTCGCACTGGGAGGCCATGGAGGCAACCAGTGGATCATCGGCATTAAGGATCGCCCACCCGGACACAGGGAGGGCTTGCATCAATTCGGCTTTGGCGGTGGCGATGGCCGCCTGGGTTCCGAGGAGCTCTAGGTGGGTTAGGCCGATGTTGGTAATAACGCCCATGGTCGGCTTGGCAAGGTCAGCTAAATAAGCAATCTGGCCCATACCGCGCATTCCCATTTCGATCACGACCGCTTCGGTGTCAGCATCCATCTTAAACAGGGTTAAGGGTAGTCCAATTTCGTTATTATAGTTTTTTTCCGTTTTAACGACCCGTTTCTTTTCTGCCAGGATCGCGGCGATTAACTCCTTGGTGGTAGTTTTACCGTTACTACCGGTAATGCCGATGACCGGTACCGCAAAGCGTTGTCGGTGGAAACAGGCTAAACGCCCGAAAGCTTGTAGGCTATCAGCCACCTGAATAACCGCCCCGGGCCAATCGGATGGTAGATCCGTTATTCTTTCGCAGACTACCGCCGCAGCTCCTTTTTCGGCCGCGTCGGTAATATAGTTGTGACCATCGAAATTTGTCCCTTGGATCGCAAAAAAAACAGCACCGGGAACCAAAGTTCTACTATCAATACTGACCCCGCTTATTTTCTGAAAATTACCCCTTACGCTTAGTTTCCCTGCGGTTGCGGTGATTACTTCGTTTAAAGTAAATTCGGGCATCTCTAAGCCTCTTCTTTCTCTTTCAGTGCCGCGCGGGCACTTTCTCGATCATCAAAATGCACTCTGTAGGTGCCAAAATCCTGGTAGGTTTCGTGGCCTTTACCGGCTATTACCACCATATCCCCTGCTTTCGCCATCAGAACCGCCTTACGGATTGCCGCGTTGCGTTCCAGGAGCACCTCGTAGGCGCCCGCGGGTTTGGAGGTCAAAAACCCCTCTTTAATTTGGGCGGCAATCAGCTCTGGATCTTCCCGCCGAGGATTATCGTTGGTAATGATGGTGTAATCGCTTAATTCGGCGGCGATTCCCCCCATCAAGGGTCTTTTCCCCTGGTCACGGTTGCCACCGCACCCAAAAACGGTGATTAACCGATTCTGGACTAATTGACGAGCGGTTGTTAAAAGATTGCTTAAACTATCGGGTGTATGGGCGTAATCAATGACTACGGTATACGGGCCTGTACTTGGAATAAGTTCAAAACGCCCCGGAACTCCCGCTAGTTGGTCTAAACCACGGCGAACAGTCTCTGGCGTAAGACCCAAAGACAAGCCGACGGCAGCGGCGGCCAAGGCGTTATAAACATTGAAACGCCCGATTAAGTTCAGCCGGATGGGGACTTGACCTTGGGGACAAATCAGGTTAAATTCCGTATTTTTCATGGTGGTTTCCACTTGGTCCGCCCGTATCAGCGCTTCTGCTCCAAGGCCGTAACCGATCACTTTCGCGCTGGTTCGGTCGGCGATTTGGCGTCCATAAGGATCATCCAGATTGACAAGGGCTGACGCTGCAGCTGGTAGTTTCGTAAAGAGACTGGCCTTAACCTCAAAATACGCTTCCACAGTATGATGAAAGTCTAAGTGATCCCGGGTCAGGTTGGTGAAGACAGCCCTCTGGAA
>DOID01000105.1:14747-15433 GCA_003511465.1 Bacillota bacterium
TGTACCATCTCGGCTAAAAGCTGTTGCAGTTCGAGCGAAGCCGGGGTTGTATTTCTGGCCGGTAGTTTTTGACCATTGACTAAATTGCAGACCGTACCGATCAAACCGGTCTTAAAACCGGCGGCGGTTAGGATCGAATAAGCCATAAAAGCGGTGGTCGTTTTGCCTTTCGTCCCGGTGATCCCAATTAGTCTGAGGTGAGCAGCGGGATCCCCATAATAGTTTTTTCCCACTAACGTTTGGGCTGTTTGGGTGTTTTCGACCAGGACAATACTGACACCTGCTGGCAGCGAAACCGTCTCTTCCACCAATACCGCCCGAGCCCCTTTAGCCACGGCTTCAGCAAGGTAATCATGGCCATCATGTTGGGAACCCCTTAAGGCAATAAAGAACGCCCCGGGGGTAACTGCTTGCGAATTGGTGACAACCGCAGTGATTTCCACCTCCGGATCACCGGTTAATTTTAAGATGGGGAGCCCCTCCACAATTGCATTTAACTTCATCGGTAACACCTTCAAAATATTCGTTAATCCATTGCTATTCTTTACATTTATTAGCATAATATTCCACTAACGTTTCGGGTTGGGCGCAACAAAATAGACCGTAATGGTCGCCCCGGCGGAAAGCCGAGTCCCTGGGAGCGGAATTTGCTGATAGGCAAGGCCCGATCCATTAACGGCCAGTTT
>DOID01000105.1:15580-24627 GCA_003511465.1 Bacillota bacterium
GGTACTAAAACCGTTGAATGTTCTTTCCCGTACCGAGATTCCTCATCATAATAGAGTAAGATGGTGGTTTTCGGCTTTACGGTTACACCGGCCTTGGGATTTTGCGCAATCACATATTCTCCTACCCCCAGTTCACGGTAGGTTAGATCCGTTTGTTTTAAAACTTGAATTGCTTCCGCCTTTGGTAAATGTAATAGATTTGGCACCACCACAGAGTTTTCTGGATTGCTCAGCCCTCTTCCTTCCGTCGTTTTGCTTGGTGCCACGGCCAAATACTTTAGGGTATCACCTACGATCGAGGAAAAAAACGGCGCGGCGATGACGCCCCCATATTTAACCGGCCCTTGAGGTTCATCTAAGATAATAATCGCCGCCACTTTCGGGTTGTCAACGGGAGCAAAGCCGATAAAGGAAGCAATCCTCTCTTGTCCATATCCTCCCCGGCCTGCTTTTTGAGCGGTTCCGGTTTTGCCCGCAACCCGATAGCCGGGAATCTGGGCCCGGTTTCCGGAACCGTTTTCCACGACCGAAGAGAGGATTAAAGCTAATTCGTCCGCGGTCTGCTTCGAGATCACCCGCCGCGCTATTTTTTTATCGAATGTTTCCAAGACTTCCTGACCATCGGGGGTCCGGATCTCTTTTACGAAATGAGGCCTAACTAACTCCCCACCGTTGGCGATGACGGCCAGTGCGGATAATAACTGTAAGGGAGTAATGGAAATTCCCTGCCCAAAACCGATCGTCGCCAGTTCAACATTTTTAATCCGGGAGAGCGGTGGGACAATTCCCTTCGCCTCACCGGGAAAGTCGAGTCCTGATTGCTGCCCAAACCCAAAAGCCTTAATGTACTCGAGGAATTTTTTTTGCCCCAGACGTAAAGCTAAAGAGGCAAAGACCGGGTTGCACGAATTTTCGACGGCTTCGATAAAGGTCTGACTGCCATGCCCCCCCGCCCGCCAGCATCGTAGGGTTCGGTCTTCCACGATGATATAACCGGGGTCATAAAACTGCGAATCACGGCGGACGATTCCCTCTTCCAAAGCAGCGGCGGCGGTAATGATTTTAAAGGTTGAACCCGGTTCGTATTGATCCGCGAGCACCCAATTCCGCCGATTCGCCCCCGGATACTGACTATAATGGTTAGGATCGAAAGTAGGATAGTTGACCAGCGCGAGAATTTCTCCATTCGTGGGGTCCATTAGGATCACAGCGCCCCTTTTAGCCCCATTCTCCAGAACGGCCTTTTCCAACTCTCGTTCGGCGATATACTGGATGACTTGGTCGATGGTCAACACTAAAGAAGCGCCGTTTTGGGCCTCAATAAAACGCCGCTCGCCGAGGGGAATGTGATTCCCTTTGGAATCATACTCAGCTTGTTCACTGCCGGGAATTCCGCGCAAATATTGATCATAGTACTGTTCCAGGCCTTCTAGTCCCTGATTGTCAATACCGGAAATCCCCAGCAAATGGGCAGCCAAACCCCTTTGGGGGTAAAAGCGCTGCGCTTTTTGGGCGATTTCCACACCGGGAAGACGTGCTTCCTTTATTTTTTGGGCTTCTTCCGGTAAAGGTCTTAGCTTCAACCAGACAAACGAGGCTTTCTTCGTCATCTTGCTATAGACCTCCTTTTCCGGGAGGTTTAAAATTTCGGCAACAATTTCCGCATCCGCCTGCGGGTTTTTAAGCTGCGCGGGAATGGCATAGATGGCTTCTGTATCAAAACTAAAGGCCAGCGTATTCATCTTCCGGTCGAAGATGGTTCCGCGCATCGGTTCCACCCGAACATCACGTAACCGCTGATCCTCTGCCAAGTTCTGGTAGAAACTTGCTTTAATCCCCTGAATATAGAAAAGACGACCTATCAGGATTCCTATTACGCCGAAAATGCCTAATAGAATAAAGGTCGTTCTTTTTCTGACTACAAATCGATTAAGCCCGGACACTGAGCCACCTCCCCTATATGATCATTCGCGTCGTGTTCCTTCGGCCAAGGTACGTCCGATTCCAGACCACCAATGATAAATTTTGGCTGTTACGGTCTCCCCTGAGGTGTTAGGGGCTGGATCAAGATTTAAGATTGAAGGAGGAAGGACTAGTTGTGAAGTAACTTGATTACGGGAAAGCGCTTGGGTGTCCATGTTGTCGGTGGTCTCTTCACTTAAGGCCAGCCGTTCAATTTGTTGTTGAGATATTTGCGCGGCGAGTTCACATTGGAGCCAACCGATGCGTTGATCCACTGTTCTCATCTCTGACCGTACTTCTTCTAAATGAAACTGGGTCTGTGCTACTAAAGCCTGAATGGAAGCATTGGCCATCGTCAAGAAAAAAATTAATCCTCCCACCCGGAGAAACCTCCGGACCCTATCCAGGTTGAGCACGACTTTTTTGGTTTTTCGTGTAGTAACTTTTGATTCGGAGTCGAATGATATCTGTTTTGCGGTTGCTCTTGCCATTTTATGCTCTCCCTTCCAAGCCTAGACCAGTTTATATGCGGCTCTCAGTTTAGCGCTTCTACTCCGCGGATTAGTCTCTAGTTCTTCTGTGGTGGGAACCACCGGCCGCGGGGTGATGATTTTTAGTTCAGCTTGTCCTCCGCATTGGCAAACGGGAAATTCCGGAGGACAGTGACACGACTTTGCTTTTTCCCGAAAAATCTTTTTTACAATCCGATCTTCTAAAGAATGAAAACTAATGATGACAATTCTTCCACCCGGTTTTAGCAGATCAATTCCCGCTTGAAGACCTTCCTCCAGCACCTCTAACTCACGATTCACCGCGATCCGGATCGCTTGGAAAGTACGGCGGGCAGGATGCGGTCCGGTGCGGCGTGCACTGGCTGGAATTGCCGCCTTAATCACGGTCACCAACTGCTCCGTGGTGACGAAAGGTGTTATTTTTCGCTGTGCCACAATAAACTGGGCAATCCGGCTGGCCCACCGCTCTTCCCCGTAATCCCGGATAATTCTAGTTAATTCCGCTTGCGAATATGTATTGACTAAGTCGGCAGCGGAAAAAGTTTGCTGATGATTCATCCGCATATCCAACGCGGCGTTTTGGTGATAGGAAAATCCCCTTTCCCCTAAATCAAGCTGGAGAGAGGAGACTCCCAGGTCAAGGAGGAGACCGTCGACGCCCTGTGGAAAGGAAGGCTGGACCAGCGTACCAACATTTCGAAAATTATCGTGATGCAAGACCAGCTTTCCGGAGAAGAATTCCAGGTTTTGGCCAGCGATGGCGAGGGCGGATTCATCTTGATCAATCCCAATCAACACTCCGGTGTTACCAAGACACGCAGCAATTAACTTGCCATGTCCACCTAGGCCGATCGTTCCATCGACAATTACTTCACCCGGTTGTGGATTAAGGTGCTGTAATACTTCGGTCGGCATTACCGGTTTGTGCCTTAATTCTTCCATCTAAATCCTTTCCCTAAATCCCAAGACCAACGATTTTTTCCGCCAAGGCTTCGTAAGATTCTTCTGCTTGTCCCGAATATGCTTCCCAGATTTCCTGCGCCCAGATTTCAATGCGGGTGGAAACGCCTAAAATATAAAGATCTTTATCGATCTGGGCATGGGTCCGCAGATTGGGAGGAATAGAAATTCGCCATTGCTTGTCCGGTTCACATTCAACGGCACCGGAGAAGAACATGCGAACGAAAGCGCGGGTATCAGCCTGGGTGGTTGGTAAGGCCTTCATTCTTTCCTCTATATTTTCCCATTCGGATAAAGGATACACAAAAAGTGAATGGTCAAGCCCACGGGTGAGAATAAACTTCTCCCCTAATCCTTCCCGGAGTTTAGCGGGAATAATGAGTCGTCCCTTATCATCTAAGGAATGCTGGTATTCCCCCATAAACAAGACCGCTTCACCCTCTTCTCCATTCCACTCCATTTCGCTCCACTTTATCTCCATCATGCCCTACTTGGGGGGATTTGTCAAGACTTTTCCTTAAATAGGTTAATTGCAAAATATACCAGATGCTCGTAAAAAAAACCTCCTTAGAGGTGTTTTCCACTCCCAAACATGTTGATCACAACTAAACAAATTAGGCCAACTAAAAGTAGAACATCAAGGGTGTTCGGGAAGATTAGGCACTTAATCAAAGAAATGAAGGTAATAGTGAGGAGAAGAATCCGTCCATACTTTTTTAGGTGGTACAAAGATCCCATACTCCTTCCTCCTTGTTTATTCCTTTTCCATAGTATATGTGGGGCCTTTGTCCTTTCGTGCATAAAAAAAAGAACCGAGAAGATCCTCTCGGTTCTTTTTTAGCTCCTCTCTTGTTCGAGTAAGAGCGCTTTACGGGAAAGATTAATGCGACCCAGTTTGTCAATTTCAATCACCTTAACTAGAATCTCATCCCCGACCTGGACCACATCCTCTACTTTGGCAACTCTTTCCTTATCCAGTTGGGAGATGTGGACTAAACCTTCTTTACCGGGTAGAATCTCGACGAAGGCACCGAAGTTCATGAGCCGCGCCACTTTACCCAGATAAGTTTTGCCCACTTCGACGTCGCTGATGAGTCGGTCGATAATGGCTTTTGCCTTTTCCCCGGCCGTACTATCAACGGAAGTGATGAAGACGCGTCCATCATCTTCAATATCAATATCGACGCCGGTATCTTCGATAATTTTGCGGATCGTCTTCCCGCCTGGTCCAATCACATCCCGAATTTTATCTGGATCGATGTCAAAGGTAATCATCCGGGGCGCAAAAGGCGATAGATCCGCCCGCGGTTGGTCGATCACGGCCAGCATTTTGTCAAGGATGAATAAACGCCCTTTTCTAGCCTGTTCCAGCGCTTGCTGGAGAATATCCTTGGAAATACCGGAGATTTTCATATCCATTTGGATTGCCGTGACGCCATCTTTGGTGCCGGCGACTTTAAAGTCCATATCACCCAAATGGTCTTCCAGCCCTTGAATATCAGTTAAGACCTTGATTTCATCCTGATACTTAACTAAACCCATGGCAATCCCGGCTACGGGTTTGCTAATCGGTACTCCGGCGTCCATTAAGGCCAAGGTGCTCCCGCAGATACTAGCTTGGGAACTGGAACCGTTCGATTCCAGAACTTCGGAAACGACGCGGATGGTATAGGGAAATTCTTCTTCGGATGGAATCATGGGTACTAAGGCCCTTTCCGCTAAAGAACCGTGTCCGATCTCACGGCGACCGGGGCCTCGCACCGGTTTTACTTCACCGACGCTATAAGCTGGGAAGTTATAGTGGTGTATGTAGCGTTTGGTATGCTCATCATCTAAGCCATCCAGAATCTGTTCTTCACTGGCCCGTCCTAAAGTAGCCACGGAAAGAACCTGAGTTTGTCCACGGGTAAAGAGGCCGGAACCATGAGCGCGGGGTAAGATACCCACTTCACAATTGATGGGACGAATTTCGTCTAAAGCGCGACCGTCGACCCGAATATTGTCTTCCACAATCATCCGGCGGACTTCTTCTTTAATCAGCCCATCAAGGGTTTGGTTAATGTCACGGGTCTTTTCGGCATAGGCTGCTTCCCCTAATTCGACGGCAAAATGCTGGTGGGTTTCGACTTTAATTTTGTCAATGTTCGCTTCCCGCTCCAGTTTTTCACCGGTCCGTAAAGCATCAGCCAACTTTTGGGCGCTAAAGGTCTTTACAGCGGTGGCAATTTCCGGGTCCAACGCGTAGGGTTCTACTTGGATCGGAGTTTTGCCGATTTCGGCTTTAATCTCTTCTTGGAAGGCAACCAGCTTTTTGATCTCTTCATGGCCGAAGAGAATAGCTTCGAGAATCTCCGTTTCCGGAACTTCTTTGGCGCCGGCTTCCACCATCATAATGGCGTCTTTGGTTCCGGCAATAATGAGATCCAAGTCACTCTTTTCCGCCTGTTCTAAAGTGGGATTGATGATTAATGTTCCGTCTACCCGTCCAACGTGTAAACCGGCTACCGGGCCCTGGAAAGGAATCTCGGAGCAGGAAAGCGCGATGGAAGCGCCAATCATGGCGGTGGTATCGGTCGGATTATCCGGATCAACCGAGAGGACAGAGGCAACTACCTGAACATCATTGCGAAATCCGTCGGGGAATAGTGGCCGAATTGGACGGTCAATCGTCCGCGCGGCGAGGATGGCATTTTCGGTCGGACGCCCTTCCCGCCGGAGAAAACTACCGGGAATCTTACCTACCGCATATAGCCTTTCCTCATAGTCCACTAATAACGGGAAGAAATCAATCCCCTCACGAGGTTTGTCGGAGACGACGGCGGTTACTAAAACAACAGTGTCTCCATACCTGACCACAGCCGACCCATTGGCTTGTTTAGCTACTTTACCGATTTCAACAGTTAGCGGCCGACCAGCCAGGTCAATTTGGTATTTTTTCAATTAATGAACCCCCTTTCTACCCTGCTCCGGAGGCAAGCTCCTGGAGATCCGGGTAAACAGTTTATTATTATTATGACCAAATATAGAAAGAAAAGCGGGTAGCCCCCGCTTCCTTTCTTATTTACGTAGCCCAAGACGCTCAATGATTGAACGGTAGCGTTGAATGTCTTTTTTGTAGAGGTAATTTAACAAACCCCTACGCTGGCCGACCATCTTCAACAAACCCCGCCGTGAGTGGTGATCCTTCTTATGGATCTTTAAGTGCTCGGTTAGGTAGTTGATTCTTTCGGTGAGGATCGCGATTTGGACCTCGGGAGAACCGGTGTCACCCTCGTGAATGCGATATTTATTAATGATTTCGGCTTTTTTCTCTAGATTCAGCACTCGTTTCACCTCCTTAAGTTTTCTCGCCCGCCAATCCGAGAACACCGTCGGAGGTAACGGCAATCCCAGAAGGGGGTGGTTTTTGTGTTGTGCGGATCTAACCCGCAAACTACAAAGTAAATTTTATCACAGTTCAGAAGATGTGTAAATCATTATTATTCGGCTTTATTCAACTCCGCGGTAATAATGACCCTTAGTTAGTCCCTGATCCAGGATGGTTTCCAGGACAGTCTGGTCGGTGGTTATAGCCCCGCTAAGGCCTCCTTGGAAAACTTCAATTACTTTCGCCGCCAGTTCCGGACTTTGGTGGCGTAAATCCAAGCGTAAACTGAGGTTTTTGTCTTGGAGGTTCTCCAGTTCCGTAAGTAACGAAAGATACCTGCTATTTAATAAATGAAAGCGACAATATTCGTCAACAACCACCGGAAAATCAATATCTTTACGGTCCCGTAAGAAATAACGGCCTTGCTGGCAAGGGCGCGGGCAACTTGCGGGTGGCTTTTGTCCGGCCCACGCTCCGACCGGACAAAATTGGGAAACCATCAATTCGAGCGCGCCAAAGACCAAAAGCTCCATTTCAATTTGGCTGAAAGCCGCCTGGTCGAGTAGGGCGAAGATCTCCCCTTTCTTTAATTCCGGGGACAGGGTAAATCCGGCGAGGTTTTGGTTGGCAAATATTTTCAGCGTGTGGGTGTTAAAAAAGTGCAACGAGTGATTGGCATACACCGGTAAATCCGAAACAGTACGGACCATTTCCAAGCTTCCCAAGTGTGAGACGAGAAAACCGTCGGGCTGCAGGCGGTGGGCTGTTTGGATATAATTTTCAATCGCTTTTTGCTCCCGTTCTTTAGTAATCCGGGGCAACGCAATAATCGCTTTGGCCTGCGCGCTTCGCGCGAGCTCAACTGCTTCCGCCAGGTGCTCTGCGCTCCAGCGGAAACCGGGGGTAAAACTCTCCCCGCCGAAAATCACTTTGCCGCCCCCGGCGGTTAAGGCCACCTTTAAGAGGTCAAGATTCCCGGCAAAAACCGTCAGGAAAGATGGGCCCGACCGTTTTTGCTTTTTTGTAGTATTTTCCTCCCGGTGATTTATAATCCGCAGATCAAGGGGTGCTCGGTGATGTGCCATTAATATCTTACTACTTAAGCGGTCGACCGCGTCCCGCCGTACTTGATTAAGCTTGCTGAAAGGTAGCATCGGGTTCCCTTGGATGTCTGCGGAGAAACTTTCAGCGCGAAAGGGCGAATCCCCCAGCCTGGTCAGGTGATTTTGCAAGGTTTCCATCGTTAACGGATGTTTCGCCGCGATCTCTGCTTTGTCCAGCGAAGAAACAGTAACCTCTTTCCCTAAGGCCGTCATTGTTAAAATTAAGGGTTGCTCCGGAGCAACCGTTACCTGCATAGTGCAGGGAAGTTTCGAGCCGGGATAATCATGGCGCAGCATCTGTTGGATCTTCTGACTTAAAATAGACGATGAAGTGAGAAAGACCCGATCGCCGGGTTTAACCCGTTTCGGCAAAGCAAACCAGGCTTCGCTACCGGCCTGGGCTTGCTCGACTTGTTCGCCGTCGACCGTTAAATTTTCAACGATGGTTCCGACCCGTCCGCCCACCTTCACCCAGACCTCGACGCCGTCCCCTAAGCTTAAGTTCTCCTCTAATTTAATCAAGCATCTTTTTCTTTTTTCATCATAGGTTTGCACTCTACCGATAAAACGCCCCCGGTTGTTTGGCCGGTCAGGGCTCATTAGCTCAGGCCCTAGAGCGCCCAGGAAATAACCGGAGGACAATCCCCGGTTAAAGACAGTGGACAGGGCTTTAAGTTCCTCGGTTTTCACCTGAAACTCGTTTGGCGCGGCGGCAAAGCGGTTCAAAGCCCTCCGGTAAGTATCAACTACCGTTCCCACATATTCCGGTCCTTTCATCCGACCTTCGATCTTCAAAGAACGGACACCGGCGTCGACTAATTCCGGGATCGCCGTAATCAGCGCCAAGTCTTTCGGGGAAAGCAAATGTCTTTCCTCCTTTGAAACGGCAACTGTTTTCCCCTGTTCATCCGTGTGGTATAAAGTATAAGTTAAGCGGCAAGGTTGGGCACAGCGCCCCCGATTTCCGCTCCGTCCCCCCACCAGACTGCTGAAAAGACAAGCCCCGGAGTAAGCCACACAGAGGGCGCCGTGGACAAAGACTTCCAACTCAACTTGGTTTTTTTCATGAATGTCCTTAATCTCTGGCCAGCTTAGTTCGCGGGAGAGGATGACTCTCTCCACGCCAAGGTTTTGGAGAAAGCG
>DOID01000105.1:24867-26178 GCA_003511465.1 Bacillota bacterium
TCCTGTTTAATTAGGGTGTTGACGGTCACATACAGTTTGCGGCCGCGTAAATGAAGATAATCGGCGGCGGCGGTCAGTTCCTGCCGGTCGAAATTAGTAGCGAACTGACGGGCGCTAAAAAGTTTCCCCCCCACATACACCGCGTCCGCGCCTGCCGCCACAGCTACCCTTAAAGTATCCCAGTCTTTCGCCGGAGCCAGTAATTCCGGAAGATGATCCTTGATGTTATTCATGGTTCCTCACTTTGCTTTCAAAAAATCTTTAGAATAAAAGGTGTGCCAATCCTATTGGGGCTTTTTTTAAAAGGAGCTGACATTACTTTTCCCACAGACCGGACAGATGGTGGCCGGGTAAACCGGAGGTTGATCGGTCCAGATTTCACATTTGGTGCCATCAGGGAAGGTCTGGGCATCCCAAGGACACCGACCATAAAAGAGATGAAAGCCTTCAAAGGTCTGGCAACCATCACTATACCGGCCGCAGACTGTACATTCGAAACGGGGAAAATAAAAAAGGCCTTGCTTGGCCGTTCCTAAATAACGTACCGCTCCACCGCAAGCAAGACACGTGCTCCCATCCAAATCTTCATAGCTTAATTTTCTAAACTGCAATCCTTCGGGGGTTAAATAGAGCCGGGGAACATCGGCCGGTAAGGCCTTTTCTTGAAGAAAATAGAAACAAGGAGCTAGTTTTAGGACATCCCGAGCCAGGGTTGATTCTAGTAAGGGGGTTTGCACAAACTCCCAAGGCAGCGAGGAAAGCAGCAGCAAAATCAAGACCCAAACGATTAACACTTTAAGCGCGCCGAAAACAGCGCCAGCGATCCCGTCAATCGTCGAGATTGATGAATTATCGGTTACCCGCTTCCACTTTTTACCGCTAAGGCCAACGGCGGCGCTAATGACAATCATAATTAGAACAAAGCCCAGGATTCCAGCTAGATTCTGGGAAATGTTGAGCCAATCGGCTAAGAAAAGGCCGACCTTTTGGTAATAATAGAAGGCAGCAATAACCGCCACCACCGAACCGAGGATCCCTAAAAACTGTTGCACAAACCCGTGACGAAAGCCACGGTAGGTGAAGATCAGCAATGAAATTATAATTGCCCAATCAAAAAAGGCAAGCTCCAGGTTCATGGTTGTTTCCTCCGGTCCCGAAAACCTATTTGGCGGCTTGTATTAATCTTTCCACTTTTTCATGGTCTATGCGAAGCTTTTCCAATTCATCCGTTAATTGTAAAGCCGCTAAGATGGCCAATTGCGTCTTGGAAAGCTTGGCATCACCATGGGCTTTTTGGATCAGATCGATTTT
>DOID01000105.1:26436-26799 GCA_003511465.1 Bacillota bacterium
TATATTTGACAAAAAAAAAGAAAACTCCTTCTCAAAGGAGTCAGGTTCCAAAATTCAATGGAAAAAGGGATTGGTTCCGTCGTGCTTTTCCCACCCAAAAATGGCAACCGATCAGTTCGTCTCCTTTGTAGAACGGATAAAACTTGCCATGGAGCTTCTTGATGCGTTTGGCAATCGGTCGTAACGGATTGTCCCGGTCCAAGTTTACAGGTTCTTCACCAGTCTCCACCACTTCTTTTTTCCTCGTGATTTTAAAGATATAATTATGCTCATCTTCGCTAACCTCTACCTGAATCTGATGTTCATCACAAACGATTGTTTCTTCATACGCCACAAAATACTGGAGTAAATCTTTGAAAATGG
>DOID01000105.1:26984-29359 GCA_003511465.1 Bacillota bacterium
GCCCTAATCTCTTCGGCCACATGGCAAGCAGTGAAAATCGGGGTTAACCCTTTATAATCTTCTACAAAGGATATATCGTCCAAGATGTTGTCAATATAGGCAACGATTTCCTGGGTTTTCCCACCCTCCGCCATTGCCCTGATCACCTGAAAACAGTTACGATACTCCCGTTGTTTAGAGAGGATGGTTTTTAGCAGGTAGGTGCTGTGGTTTAGTTCACTTCGTTCTTGTTCGAGACGATTAAGCCTGCGGAGCCGCCACAATACATATACCGTAAGGCCGAGTAGGATAGCTTCGCTAATCAGCACTTGCCTAAAAATAGAATGGTGATAATTTGTAAGGAAATAAAAAACGATCGTAGATATGCAATATATTATAAACAATAAAGATATGTTGAGGATTATATGGGGAGAAGTATTACCCTTTTTCATTTTGGCTTTTGATTTAGTACTGAAAATTAATAGGAAAAAAATAGGTAAGATTGCCTCGAATATACTACCAATTATCGCTCCTTTTGCGCTAAACATAATCGTCCGAAACTTACTACTCATAAGTGTGGTTTGTCCAAATAATAAAATACTAAAGGCTCCGGTTAACAGGGATATTACGGCTGCTAAGAAAACTTTCGCTACTTCCAATTTGCTAATCTTTACTAGTAATAGAAATAATACAAGTAAACTACCGAAAAAAAACAGATAATCAGTGATAAATTGCTTGCCAAGAAGACTATATATAGCGCCAATTAAAGCCCATGGGAAAATTAACCGCTTCGTAGCGATACTAGATTTATTAATTACCAGACCTAACTTAAGTAATACTGTCCAGTTTAGCAAGTATAGACTGAAAATTAACAGCAACAAAAAGTGTTGTTGGTTCTGAATAACCTCAATTAATGCATCTTTTGGCAATGCTGATCACACCTGCCTTATATCTAGAGGATCAGACGTATGCTGATTTGCATCAAAGCATACGTCTGATCAAACTTCGTCTGTTCCACTTATTTGATTTTAGGTAAAACATTTTCGAGGACAATTTTTGGTTATTTGCTTCTGTATAATCAGCTAGCTTTAAACATCACGAACAAAATTTATTGTTTTTGAGGCGCTTCTGGCTGATACCAAATAAACCAACACGCCGTACACATACTACAGGTCGCCAATACCGCCAACGCCGACAAGAGTACCGAGCAAATCCACCTTTTCACTTTTCTATCCTCCTTTCTATTTTGATCCGAAGTATTCCTTTAAACTTGTCATGTCCGTAGTCAATTAGCTGGTCGATTCCTGCTAAAGCCCAGGCCATTGGTTTAGTCAGGCTTAAAACCTGAAAGACCATTCCATAAAAGATTTCATTGATCCCAAAAGCCTGCGGCCAGCACCAACAAGTGATCGTAATCAATACAATGAGGATCCGAGAAGCTAGAGCTAAAACCTTCTGCTGCTCCGCGGTTAAGGGTTTTCCTTTTGCCTCTAAAGGCGCCTTTTTCCAAATAATGAAGAGCGCAAGCACGAAAACCCATAGTTGAACGAGTTTCGGAATTTGTCCAAAGGGAAGGACCAGTGCCAACTGGCTCAGGATAACCGTCATCGCTCCCCCGACCAGCGCGCAGCGGAGCGGGGTCGCCAGGTGTAATCCCCCCATTACAGACTTGAGGATCATTACTACGAGCGTAAGGAGAAGCGCTGTTCTCAAAACACCAAAGAGCAAACCGAGAATTATAACGAACAAAAGCGAGAGGAGCATCGAGAGTAAACTTTCCACCATATAACGGGCTAATGCAATCTTATACTGATCGGTTTCGCCGGTAATACGGGAGAGTGTTTCCGCCCAAGCCGTAGCTAATTCCTTCAGGATCATCAAAGTGCCTCCTCTTTAGTCTTCACTCATTACATCGGTCCCCCCCCACTAGCTCTTTATCTAGAAAAACACCGAAAAAGACCATATTTCCACTAAAAATACCAACCGCCAGAATGTCCCACTTCTACCATTTCGTTACACTCATTTATGAAAGGTAGGATTGGTGAAATTACCTTTTGTGTTTATCTTTCAATCGATAATAATACTTGACTTGTTTTCCATCATGAGGGTAAAGAAAAAACCCCGTTGGGGTTTTTGTGCATTCCATAAGGATACATCTTTAATAAATCGAGTTATGCGGGTCTGTCAAGAATTTTGTGCTTTTAGTGTAGTCATTCTGTGATAATGTCATGTTGAACCTATTCTGGTAAAATGTCACCTATGAGAGAGGAGACATTTAACATGACTCAACAGGAAATGAAAAAACTGAGGGTCATCGATTCGGTGTTGCAAAAGATCTGGGAGTTAATCACCAGAGTTTGCGGAATTGGATTGCAAAAGAAAAAGTGAAGGAAGAT
>DOID01000144.1:0-2476 GCA_003511465.1 Bacillota bacterium
GCTTCCATCCACTGCCATCCTTACCACAATCTTTTCAATTCAAACCTCCCCTTATTCTTCTTCCTTACGGAAAAAGCATGATCTGTTTTCCTTGAGGGAAGAGTAAATTATAAGCGTAAGCTTGTGTTGATTTCCCTCATTGTATTAGGTATACAAGATATTTACTCAATGTTCAAAGTCAAATCCTTTTTTACTCGTCACTATTGTGTTAAAGTGTAATTATTAGGTAATATGGGGAATGTTCGATTTTTTGGATTCTCTAAAATTTGGGAAGGTATCTTTTGGAAACAAATTTTGTTGCACAAGGAGGATTATTCATGGATAGCACAAGTCGAGCGAAACTCGAAGCCCTAAAGAATCCCAAGGTCATGGCGTATGTAGAGGAAGCGATTAAACTCTGTCGACCGGCTAAAGTCACCGTTATCACTGATTCCGAGGAAGACAACAAGTATGTCCGGGAACTAGCCATCAAAAATAAAGAAGAAGCTCCATTAAACATGGAAGGCCACACCATTCATTTTGACAGTCCGAAGGATCAAGGACGCGATAAAGCCCATACCAGCTACCTTTTGTCTAAAGAAGTGGATTGGGGTATGGACATCAATTACGTCCTGAAGAAAGATGGTTTACCGGAGATCCTTTCGATCATCGATGGGATCATGGAAGGTAAGGAGATGCTGATTAGCTTCTTCTCCCTTGGCCCGACCAACTCACCCTTCTCACTCCGGGCACTGCAAATCACCGATTCCGCTTATGTCACACACAGCGAGAAGATCCTTTATCGTAGTGGCTATGAAGAGTTTTTGCGTTTAGACGGTTCCGATGACTTTTTCTACTTCCTGCATTCTGCCGGACGCCTGGTTAACAACGTTACCGCCGATATTGACAAACGTCGGATCTACATCGATCTGGAAGAAAACCGGGTCTACACCGTTAATAATCAGTATGCCGGCAACAGTGTCGGTCTGAAGAAGCTTGCCTTTAGGCTCGCGATCCAAAAAGCCCAAAACGAAGGCTGGTTGGCTGAGCACATGTTCCTGATGGGCGTCAACGGGAAACCGGGTCGCACCACCTATTTCACCGGCGCTTTCCCCAGCGCTTGTGGCAAAACCAGCACCGCAATGATTCCGGGACAGAGTATTGTCGGCGACGATATCGCTTACCTTCGTAAGATCGACGGCCAGGTCCGCGCGGTCAACGTGGAGAAAGGAATCTTCGGGATTATTCAGGATGTTAACCCCAACGATGACCCGTTGATTTATGATGCGCTCACCACTCCACGGGAAGTAATCTTCTCCAATGTGTTAATTAATGATGGCGTCCCTTACTGGCTTGGAATGGGAACTGAACCACCGGCCGAAGGGATCAACTATGCCGGTCAGTGGCACAAAGGGAAGAAAGATGAGAACGGAAAAGAAACTCCATACGCCCATAAGAACGCCCGCTACACCATTGCCATCGATGAGCTGGACAACGCCGACCACAATTTGAATGATCCATTAGGTGTTCCGGTTAAAGCCATTGTCTACGGTGGCCGTGATTCCTATACGACAACGCCAATTGTCGAATCCCTAACTTGGGAGCATGGCGTTTTTCTAGGCGCTACAGTTGAGTCGGAGACTACCGCCGCTACTATCGGTAAAGAAGGGGTTCGGACCCATGATCCGATGGCCAATAAAGACTTTATCTCTGTGCCGCTCCCCACTTACCTTGAGAATCACCTGAAATTTACCAAAGGGCTTAAGGAAGAACCGACGATTTATGCCACCAACTACTTCCTAAAGAACGCTCAAGGTAAATACTGCAATTCCAAACTCGACAAGAAAGTCTGGATTCTTTGGGCCGAAGGTCGGGTCAATGGGGAATACGAAGCAATTGAAACTCCAGTCGGTCGGATTCCCAAGTATGAAGATTTAAAGGCCTTGTTTAAACAACACCTACAAACTGATTACTCCCTAGAAGAGTACAACGAACAATTCGCGATTCGGATCAACAAGTATTTGGAAAAGATGGACCGGATGACGGAAGCTTTCAGTCGGATCCAAATGCCACCGGCTTTTGCCGCCGAACTGGAAAACCAGATTAAAAGGCTGCAAGAGGCCAAGGCGGTCTACGGTGATGTGGCAAAACCGGCCCAATTCTTGAAATAACAATAGTGTGCTGTCAATTCTTTTGTCAAATACTAAACATGGAGTTGAAGTGAGCATGCAAAACAACGAGCCTGTAGCAACAGGCTCGTTTGTGTCTATAAATGTTCTTTAAATTTGTCCATGGCATAAAGGGATCGATATTGGCTTGTGGAATTCACTCCTATCCCATTGTGAAAGGAAGGGCAGAACATGCTGAACAATAAGTTTTTTCGCGTCGCTTATTCAATCATCCTTATTCTCCTCATTTTATTCCTTTGGAAAGAAGTTAATTATATTTATGAACCCCTAAATTCAGTAGTCGCTCTGCTGTTAACTCCCCTCCTGAT
>DOID01000144.1:2679-3539 GCA_003511465.1 Bacillota bacterium
AGCTATTTTGGCGGTAATATCATTCAGAACCAGCTCAAAAGTCTAACTAATTTATTCTCCAATTACTATGTTTCCGTCCGGAACGGCTTACGGAGCATCGATAATGAAATCATCCTGCACTATATTGAAAAGTATAAAATCGAGGAGAAGCTCTCCTCCTTCGTCGCCAGCTTATTCACGGGGATCCGCAATAACTTCCAGGGCTTTTTCTCGACGGTAACGAACATTGGAACGATTATTATCCTAATCCCCTTCATTCTCTATTACTTTCTCAAAGACGACTATAGTATGTATCAAGGCTTACTTGCCATCATCCCGGCCAAAATAAAAAAAATAGGCGGGGTAGTGCTGATCGAAGCTGACCACACCCTCGCCCAGTATATTATCGGTCAATTAATGGTGGCGTTGGTTTTAGGGATCTTATCTTTTATCGCTTATCTCATCATTGGTCTCCCTAATGCCTTAATTTTATCGCTCATCATCATGGTAACTTCATTTATCCCCTTCATCGGCGCAATCCTTGGTGCCTTGCCGGCCGTATTGATCGGGATCACTTCCAGTTTTTCGCTTACGCTAAAAGTTATTCTTGTCATGATCCTGGTTCAACAAATAGAAGGGAACCTGATCACACCTCGGCTCCATGGCAGTAGACTGCAAGTCCACCCTTTGATCGTTATTTTAATTGTGATGGCGTTCGTAACAGCCTTTGGCTTCCTGGGCGCTCTGTTTGCCGTCCCCTCCTATGTTGTCGCGCGGGTTCTCGTCCGAGAAATCCGGAAGTATAAGGAAGCAATGCCACAGGATGACTAAACGTTTTGCTTAGCCGCTGCCTTGGCCAGTTCATCACAGCGGTTGTTTTC
>DOID01000144.1:3803-4640 GCA_003511465.1 Bacillota bacterium
GAGTAAAGTTTCACCCGGCAAGGATATTTCAGACTGGACAACGCTTCAATGGCCGCTTTTAACTCCATCCGCTGGTTCGTCGACTCCCTTTCGCCGCCGGATAGTTCCTTCCGGCGGCCTTGATGGATGAGGACAGCACCCCAGCCCCCAGGGCCGGGGTTTCCGCTGCAAGCCCCATCGGTGTAGATCTCCACTTCCTTCATGATTTGCCCCCTATAACACCCTATAGTTTAATCTCCTGTAAGACTTGTTTAATCACATTGGCGGAATTCTGCAGCTTCTCCTCTTCTTCCGGCGACAAAGTAAGGAGGACCCTCTTCTTCACGCCGTCTCTCGCTACTACCGTTGGTACGCTCAAACAGACATCGTTAATGCCGTATTCTCCTTCCAGCAAAGAAGAAACAGTCAGGACGCCATACTCGTTCCGGAGAATGCTTTCTGTGATCTTCACCAACCCTAAGCCAATGGCATAGTAAGTAGCGCCTTTCCCTTTGATAATCTTATAGGCGGAGTTTTTGACTTCTTCAAATATTTTCTCTTTCGCCAGCGGGCCGCAATTTTTGCCACAAACCGGACAGTATTCCGCAAAACGCAAGCCGGCAATGTTCGCCAGGCTCCAAATCGGCACTTCACTATCGCCATGTTCGCCCAAGATGTAGGCATGGACGTTAACCGGACTGATTTGACAGTGTTCACTTAAGAGGTAGCGAAAACGGGCTGTATCTAAAACCGTTCCGGAACCGATTACTTTATCCTTTGATAGCCCGGAAAGTTTCAAAGTTACGTAGGTCATGACATCCACCGGATTAGTGGCAATCAGCAGCGGGGCATGGGTGT
>DOID01000144.1:4984-8442 GCA_003511465.1 Bacillota bacterium
ATCACCACCCGGTTAAACCGATTCCGGTTCCGACTGCGTTCTTGATGAAACTCCATCAATATAATCCCCTCCTCGATCTAATTACTTAGATAAAGCTTTATCTTCGATTAGACGATTCAACCGTTCTAGCTCTCTTGTTAAAGACACGAGCTTCTCAGGACTAATCTCATCTTCCTGCTGCCGTAAGCGTCCCCGTAAATCCAGATATTTCTCGTCCAAAGTAAGCAGTAGATGGCGAAATTGTTCTTCCGAATCGGGCAGCTGGATTACCATCATTTCTTCCGTTACAGTCTCAGCCAGATCAAAGCTCTGTCCCATTTCAGGTACAATGGTGTGTAAGTTCAACGTTTCCCGGATCTTTCCTGACCACTCCGGAAAGACATCGGCATCCCCGTGTACCAAGAAAACAGCCTGCGGTTTCTGAACGAACCTTTGCAGCCAGTTCAGCATCGCTGTTTGGTCCGCGTGGGCGGAGAATCCTTCTATTTGCAAAATTTGCGCCTGGACGATGATTTCTTCCCCGAAAATCTTTACTGCTTTTACGCCATCCAGCAGTCTCCGTCCCAAAGTTCCTTCCGCTTGATAACCGACAAACAAGACATGGGTCTCCGGACGCCAGAGGTTATGACGGAGATGGTGCAGAATCCGTCCGGCCTCACACATCCCGCTGGCTGAGATGATAATCTGTTGTCCGTCCGTTTGGTTCAATTTCTTTGATTCCTCGGTGGTCCGGACAAAATTAAGGCCGGGAAACTCGAAGGGGCTTTCCCCCTTCCGTAACAAGCGGTAGGTTTCTTCATCGTAATACTGGGAGTTGCGACGGAAGGTTTCGGTGGCGGAAACCGCCATCGGACTATCAATATAGACCGGTATTTTCGGAATCTCACCCGATAAACGCTGCAATTTCAAGTGGTAAAGGAGATCTTGCGTTCGACCGACGGCAAAGGATGGTATGATCAGTTTACCCTTTGCCTGTACTGTTCGATTCACCGCTTCGGCCAAGCGCGCGGTCCGATCTTCCTTATTAATATGATGTCGGTTCCCATAGGTCGATTCCAGAATAACATAATCAGCGGCTTCAATTAGGGCCGGATCCCGGATAATCGGTTGATTATCCTGACCCAGATCGCCGGTAAAGACCAACTTCGTCCGTTTATCACCTTCCTGAACCCAGATTTCGAGAATGGAGGAGCCTAGAATATGACCGGCGTCCCGGAAACGTACTGTCACGCCCTCCCCAGCGCTGATCTCTTCCCCATAATGCACCGGATAAAAAAACTTCAAGGCCGCATAGGCATCATTAGCCGTATATAACGGCTCTTTGGGCGGCGCCCCCTGACGGACCCGCTTCCGGTTGTTCCATTCGGCTTCCATTTCTTGAATATGCCCCGAATCGGGCAGCATAATCTGGCAAAGATCGGTGGTCGCTTGCGTCGTAATAATCCGCCCGGAAAAACCCTGCTGACATAGTTTGGGAATATAACCAGAGTGGTCAATGTGGGCGTGGGTTAGTAAGATAAAATCCAAATCCCCCGGATTAAAGGGTAAGGTACGGTTGTTCAAATCCCGCTCTTCACTGGACCCTTGAAACAAACCGCAATCTACCAAAAATTTTGTTTCGTCGCATTCTAAATAATAACAAGAACCCGTAACCATCCGGGCTGCGCCCAAAAATGTAATATGCATCTAATCACCATCTTTGTCATTAATTTTGCAACTGTAAAAATCAAAAATCAGCTTAATTTCTTTTTCGAGAAATAGGCATCCAATTCCTCTACTTTCCCACTGCAATTTTTTCCTTTGACATTTTCCCCAAGCTCTGATATATTGGTAGATGACTCAGCGGGGCGTGGCTCAGCTTGGTAGAGCGTTCGGTTCGGGACCGAAAGGTCGCAAGTTCAAATCTTGTCGCCCCGACCATTTTGAATTTAAAAAGCCCTAGGTTCAACAAAACCTAGGGCTTTTTCTGTCTTTGTCAATAACGCTTTTTGGCGCGTACAAAATCACTAATCGACCCTTCATAAACCACTTCTTGATTTGGGATCTTGTATAATTCATCAGTCCTGATCAGCTCCGGCACCTTTTCGCTTTGAAAAATGCCGCTTTTAATCAATACTTCCGCCACAAATTGCGAACAGAAATAACGGTTTCCGATCTTTAGCGGCTTGTCCAGCAAGAGGCTGAGCAAACCCAAGAAATTATACCGATACCGCTTTCTTTCTCCTACGAACCCCTGAATTTGTTGTTCCAGCACGGAAAATTGTTCCTCAGTGATGGCCACTTTATAAATTAGGCATTGGCAACCGGGGAACTTCTTGTAAACCCCTTTCGTAAAATCTTCTTCGACAAATCCACCCGAGAAAGGATTATTAGGGTTGATCCGTCCAAAAGAGTACATTTTCGTAAAGCTGTCGTCAATGCTTAGGGAGGCATGGGGATATTTTAAATGGGAAAAGAGCATGATTAACCGCGATAGCCAGGTTCCAGTTTTGGTGAAAACCAAATATATATATTTCTGGTTCACGTGGGCTTGTCAACCCTTTCTATAGGCGTTATCACCATTACTTCAAGCTTATAGTTATTATTATGCAACGGGTTTTTTATATTCTTTTTAGAAGCGGATTAGAATTTGATTAGAAAATCCTCCTTTGCCATAATAGTATTCTCTTTGTCTCCTTCTCTTCCTTCTGGTCTACATAATATTAATGGTAACCATGAGCTGATGAATAAAAAGAAACCTTCGGTAATTTTTTTACCGAAGGGTAAATACTCCATACCTTTGTTGATCCGTCATTCTCTTTAAATGGAGTTTAGGCATTAGGAATGCTAAAGATCTCATATTCTCCCTTAAACCATCGACATTCCAAATATACTACCCAATAAATTGTTACCGAAGAGTCATATTTATCTTTGTGCGGTTGATCGTTTATGACTTTAAANNATTTGATTAGAAAATCCTCCTTTTCCATTATTCTACGCTAGAAAAACTACAATCGAGCTGAAAACCCATGGTATCTAGTGGATTTGTAATTGAACTTGATTAGACTTTGTCGGCTCCAAATATAGATTATCGATATTAAAGATCTCACGTCCACGATTTAACTCAAAATCTGGAATAGCGTACTCTACGTGTAGATTAATTATATTGTTTTTGCCTAACAAGATTCTAGCATATAGATTTTCGCTGTCTAGTATATATCCGTAATATTCCTTATTTCGATAGTTCAAGGTCTCCCATTTTACAACAAATCTAGTTTCGATTTCTTTTACTTCATTAGGATTTAACGTAAAGAAGTCATCTCGATCTGGGAGATACTTGAAGTCGTATAGTACTGAAAACTTAATTGGTAATCGTTGTCCTTCCTCATCGTGAAAACATCTGAGGATAACGAATGAATTAAATTGCAAACTAGAAAGAACGAATTGTTGCTTTGATATATTTTTCATATAACAAGTAA
>DOID01000144.1:8529-8960 GCA_003511465.1 Bacillota bacterium
ATATTTTTCATATAACAAGTAATTATTAATTCTTCACCTAAACTAACTTGGTTTTGATTTGCTTCTAGTATTAAAATTATTTGCTCATCCTTGTTAGCCCTACTTATAGGTTTTAAGAAGATAGTAATAACTGATATTACTAGTAACAGCCCACAAAGGCTACTTACTAATACTTTTACCTTTCTACTCATCTGCTAATACCCCCATGTGTTTAATACCTAAAGCGTAATAGTGGTAGAAAGTAACATTTTATATGGGGTTATCATGGCAGCGACCCGCACCAGGCCTCGATCATTCTCCACATCTTTGGCTGCAAGCAGCATGCCTTTATCATATTTGTATTCCTCTTTTATGTTGTTTTTCCTTCCGGTCTACATAATATTAATGGAAGCCTGAAACTTGTTTCACAAAGAAACCCCATTCTGAAGAAT
>DOID01000144.1:9100-12524 GCA_003511465.1 Bacillota bacterium
GAAGAATGTTAAAGAATTTATATAGAAAGGATTTCTTTATCTAATAACATATTTTACATATGTAGCAGACAAGGGGTAAACTAGAATACCTTGTTAATCATATGTTTGGAGGGTACGCATTGAAATTTGCATCAATAATTCTGCTTGTAGTGGTTTTAACATGTTTACTGGCCGCTCCNNACTGGCTCCCAACGGGTACCATTACTGCTTACATATAAGGTCTGATTTTCAACTTTATATTTTAGTTCCCGTTCTGCTAACGAGACATTTGGCCAGCTTTTTTCAACGTCATCAACAAAGAGCCGGGAGTCCCCAAAAAAAGTCAATATTCCTGCTTGAATTATGTCCCCATCTATATTGTTTAGATAGTCCCTTGACATATAAACTTGTGGAACTTCAAAATAGGTCGGATCCATGAACCTCGGTTCACCATTTACAATCCCGACTCCAAATTTATATTGTATTTCCTCTTCTGTAACATCATCCATGATAAAAGCACTTTTACTCCCAACAAAGATTACTAATACAGCTATAATTAGGGATGTTATTATGTAATAATATGACTTTTTCAATTTGGATACCCCCCATTATTTATTCTTATTTTCTTGGTCATCTTGATTATCCGAAGCATAGGGTAGCGGATATTTTGCTTTCTCTTCTTCCGTTCTCTTATCAATTACTACGAGTTCTATCTCTAAACTTTCACCCGCCTCCAACCTTTTCATTATGTCATCATGTATATCCTCATTATCACCTAATAATGGACACCCTTCAGAAATATTTGCATCAGATAAATGAAACTTAATGCCATCTTCAGTATGCTCAACCTTTATTGGATACCCACTATCAGCTAACCTGATTGGAAATGTCCCTGGCTCGGCTGGATACTCATAGCCGGGATCATCTTCTCCGGGTTCCGCCCTGTCCTCCGCCCACCTAACATCTATAGTGACATCTTTGGATATAGTTGTGCTGCTGTAACTGATAGTTTGACTTCCTCGCATTCCCCACCGCTTAGGGCTCCCTCCTTCGTAATTCTCCTTAATTTCGCTAGTTACTGTAATTTTTGTTGGTTTTGGAGGTATCATAGCATTAACTTCATTCTTCGGAGTGGCTGCTTCCCTTAACAAATCTTGTGGAAGTGTCACTTCCGGTTTATCAGTTTCAAGTACTGGAACCAACCCCATCGGATCCACCCAATTTACCGGATCCCCACCACAATACTGATACCAATTCAATCCATCCTTAATCGGATCGATCGTCAGCCACCGCATGGTCTGCGGGTTGTAATCTCTAAACGCAAAAGCATATAACCCCGCTTCGGGCTCATACCGCTTGCCGGTAAAGCCATAAACATTACCAATTTTACCATTTCCGTACCCAAAGCCGTTACCAAAGAAAGAGCCTTGTCCAGAGTTTTCTCCAAGAGCGGTAAACTTACCGTTATAGGCCTGACCATAGACATCGTACTGGTAGCTCTCTACCACATGACCCTTGTCGTTGGTCAGCATCACTACTGAACCTAGGGCATCATGGTGATAGAAAGTGACATCTTCTAAGGGGTTACGACTCCAGCCGCCAAAACCAGGTCTGGAACCCTTTTCTATATCTTTGGCTGCCAGTAGCATGCCGTTACCATAATTGTATTCTCTTTATCCCCTTCTCTTCCTTCTGGTCTACATAATATTGATGGTAACCTTGAATAAAAAGAAACCCTCGATAAATTTTTATTCCGAGGGGCAAATATTCCATATCTTTGTTGAACCGTAATTCCCTTTAAACGGCGTTTAGGCATTAGGAATGCTAAAGATCTCATACTCCCCCTTAAACCATCGACATTCCAAATATACTACCCAATAGATTGTTACAAACGGCTCATCTTTATCTTTGTGCGGTTGATCGTTTACTACTTTAAATTTAACTGCTTCCCATTCAATACCATCATCGCTAACGTATAAAGTCTGGTTTTCAACTTTATATTTTAGTTCTCTTTTAGTATTTCTTAAAAGAAATCCCGGTTGATCTTTTTTAATATCGTATACTAAAAGTTTAGGTTCCGTTAAAAAACTAAGTCTTCCCGCTTTGATAATCTCACTATTCATTTTTTGTTTAAAATTTTCCGACATAACGACGTCAGGTACTTCAAAATAGTTAGGATCTATGCACTTTGGTTGACCATTTACGATTACCACACCAAAAACAATTTCAATATTATCCTGTTGTTCTTTTCCTTCTGTTATAACATTTTCGTTGCCTGAAATCGCTATTATTACCAGTACGGTTATAATTATTGCTTTTGATATAAAATACAACCTTTTCAAATTATGACCCCCTCCTAAATGCATTATAACTCATACTATTTATTTTTGAATTCTTGTTCACCTTCATTCCTTTGAGCATAAGGTAACGGATACTTTTCTTTTTCCTCTTCCTTTCGTTCATCAATTACTTCAAGTTCTATCTCTAAACTTTCACCCGACTCTAATCTAATTAAGATATCTTCTTCAATATCTACATTATCTCCCAATAATGGGCATCCTTCCGAGATATGTGCAGTTGATCTATGAAAATAAAGATTGTCTTCTGAATGCTCAACCTTTATTTGGTACCTTTCACTATACGGATTGTGTGAAAGCGAAAAATTTCCTGGCTCGGCTGGATATTCATATCCGGGATCATCTTCTCCATATTCCGCCCTATCTTCTGCCCATCTCACATAATCTAATGTGACAGTTTTTGATAAAGTTGGGCTGCTGTAGGTAATAGTTTGGGAGCCACTCATTCCCCATCGATGGGGCTTACCTCCTTCGTAATTATCCGTAATTACACTAGTGACCTCTATTATAACTTCACCATAATCTATATCCTCCGGAAGGTACCTCAGCCCCATCGGATCCACCCAATTCACCGGATCCCCACCACAATACTGATACCAATTCAATCCATCCTTAATCGGATCGACCGTCAGCCACCGCATGGTCTGTGGGTTGTAATCTCTGAACGTAAAAGCATATAACCCAGCTTCCGGCTCATACCGCTTGCCGGTAAAGCCGTAGACATTGCTAGATTTACCATTTCCGTACCCAAAGCCGTTACCAAAGAAAGAGCCTTGTCCAGAGTTTTCTCCAAGAGCGGTAAACTTACCGTTATAGGCCTGACCATAGACATCATACTGGTAGCTCTCTACCACATGACCCTTGTCATTGGTCAGCATGACGACTGAACCTAGAGCGTCATGGTGGTAGAAAGTAACATCTTCTAAGGGGTTACGCTGCCAACCGCCAAAACCAGGTCTGGATCCTTTTTCGATATCTTTGGCCGCCAGTAGCATGCCGTTACCATAATAGTATTCTCTGCTTTCTCCTTGGCTTCCTGCTGACCAAGGTCCCCACGGCCAGTAATTTTTGAACTTGTCATTATTCCT
>DOID01000057.1:0-2384 GCA_003511465.1 Bacillota bacterium
ATTTCTTTGGCTGGATACAACGCAAAAGCTTTGATTTTGCTTAAGCTTGATAGGCTTTATCTACTTCCGCTAACATTTTGTAGACCGCTTCATAACTTTCACAGACATCCCCCGGAACGGTGTAGTAATTGGTAATTTCCCGTAATTTAGCAAATTCTTGATTTAATTCGGGTGTTTCTGCTCCTGCGGCTTTTGTTTTCGCGATGATGGTCTCAAATTGTTTGCGCACTTCATGAAATTCCGGATGATTACCGCCGTGCACCCGTGCAACGATCGGCACGTACTGTTCTAATGTTTTAAAGTGTTTTTCCTTGGCTTGATTAAAGGTTAAATGTTCAGACATCTTCTTGCCTTCTTTCTTATTTTTGCTGATTGCTTTTATGGTCTTATTGTATCAGGCCTTTAAGGATTATTAATTGACCTAGGTCAAAATTGTTGATTTTCTGCTGCATTTGTTTTCTTTTAGGGTTCCCGCCCCAAACCCAAAAAAACCGGCATCGACGATGAAGAATCGACGATGCCGATATTTTTGGAGACTAGATCCCTTTGACTTATTGCCATTGGGGCTTTTTGCGTTGTTGTTTGATTAAACGGATACAACGCAAAAAGCTTTATTAAAGGTTGGGTTCCTTTTTATAGTAAAAAAGATAACCGTTAGGGGGAGAAAAAGAGATTTCTTTTAACGAAGGTAAGGTCTGCATCAGTCGGAATTCCAGACGGATGAAGGTCTGAAAATCCGTGGCTTTTTCCAATTCGGCCAAGGCCACTCGCTTTAACTGATCGCCTTTCCGAAAAAGGATCTCTATTTCCAATTCTGCCGGGAGGAGCTCTGCTCTGATCTGAGCCAGGAGTGCAGGCTCAATTCCGGCGACGGGGTAGGACAAGTGGTAAATGAACCCGCTACCCAGTGAGGTAAGGGTTTCCGGAGTCCAGTCTTTATTTACGATCAGCTGAACGACTTTTTCCCTGGGTTCCACTTTCATCCCCCTTTCTCCTTTGACTTTTAGCGTTGTCATCACCAAAAGCTTTCCTCTGGCAGTGGCAAAGGTACGCTTAAAATAGTATATGAAAAGGAGAAATAAAGGGTGTCAAAGCAAAGGCCAGGCGAAAAAGAGAGGTTATTCCTTGTTGACTAGATTCCAAACCTGCTGCGGTAAGCCGAACAGCTTAATGAAGCCTTCCGCATCCTTCTGGTTATAGACCGTATCAGCCTCGAAGGTCGCCAGATCCTCCCGGTAAAGGCTATAGGGGGATTTTCGGCCGAGGGGCAGACAGTGGCCTTTCCAGAGTTTTAACCGGACGGTTCCGGTCACGCGCTCCTGGGTTTTATTGATAAAGGCATCTAACGCCTGGCGTAGCGGCGTAAACCACAAACCATTATAGACCAGCTCCGCATATTTTTTGCTAATCAGCTCTTTATAGTGCATCGTCTCCCGTTCTAAGGTCAAATACTCTAATTCTTGATGAGCGGTGTAAAGAATGGTACCGCCTGGTGTTTCGTAAACGCCGCGGGATTTCATACCGACTAAACGGTTTTCGACAATATCGATCCGACCGATCCCGTGTTTTCCGCCTAATTGATTGAGGTGTTCAATCAGGGCGACCGGAGCGTAAGTTTGTCCATTGATGGCAACCGGGATCCCTTGGTTAAATTCGATCTCCACTTCTTCAGGAGTGTCCGGGGCCTTGTCCGGAGCGACCGTCAGTTGGAACATGGTTTCATCTGGGGCTTTCCAGGGGTCTTCTAAAACACCCCCTTCATAACTAATGTGCCAGAGGTTACGGTCCATGGAGTAGGGCTTTTCTTTCGAAACCGGAACATCAATCCCACGCTGCACCGCATAGTCAATCTCTTCTTGCCGGGAGCGGATCGACCATTCCCGCCAAGGGGCGATCACTTGCAGCCGGGGATTGAGGGCGCGAAAGGTCAATTCAAACCGGACCTGATCATTACCTTTCCCGGTACAACCATGGGCGACCGCGTCGGCACCTTCGAGTGCAGCAATCTCCACCTGTTTTTTGGCAATGACCGGACGGGCAATGGAAGTACCCATCAAGTACTTTCCTTCGTAGACCGCGCCGGATTTCAGCATCGGAAATAGATAGTCCGTCACAAATTCGTGTCGCAGATCCTCAATGTAGATCTTGCTGGCACCCGTTTTGATCGCCTTTTCTCGTAAGGGGGCTAATTCTTCGCCTTGTCCAACATCAGCGGCATAGGCAATAACTTCACAACCGTAATTTTCTTTCAACCAGGGAATAATAATCGAAGTATCAAGTCCGCCGGAATAAGCTAAGACGACTTTCGAAAATTTCATCGGTCCGACCTCCTTTATTCTTTTTGGGCATTTGGTTGTTATTTGATTTAAGTATTTCGCTACCCA
>DOID01000057.1:2606-3429 GCA_003511465.1 Bacillota bacterium
TGTATATTTATTATCATATTTTACTCACGGTGGTTGGGGGGAGAGGAAGGATCAGTTGTAGCATCTAGAAGAGCTTTTGCTTGGAGGTAATCTTCCGGTCGGACCTGAATTTTAATGCCAAGGGCACCACCATAAAGCAAACCTAAGTTGGCATCGGGAATAAAACAGGGAATGCCGGCCCCCACCAGTAAGCTTTTGATCAGCTCTGCTGCCGGGGGATTTTGGACTTCCACTAGGGTCCGCAGACCAGTTTGGTTGGTCACTACACCTCACTCCTGTCTAAATCAAATGACAAGGCAAAAAACCCATCTATTGAAAGGGATTGCCTAAGGAAAAACCGCCTGTCCGGGTGGGACAGGCGGTGGGATGTCATGCTTGGTTTTTGGGACTAAACGTTCGGCAGTAGGTCGCTTTTGATGTTTTAGCTTCATCATTACCTTCACCGATTGTCCCAATCTCCATATCCTGGTTGACACTTTGATTGTCAACTTCAATGGCGTCAGCATCGCACAGGTTTTTCTGGTCCCAGTATTTGCAGCTATCCACATAGCATTTTACCCTAACACTTTTCTTCGGCAAAGCTCCTGATCCCTCCTTTTTTTTAGCTTCTCCCGGGCCCCCCAATTTATACTTGCGAAAGGAGGAAAACAGGGACCATTTAGGAGAGGAGAAGACAAAGCAGCCGTGCAAGGCCGAGCCCGACGCTAAGACCCACGGTAGCCCACCGCCAACCGGCCTGTTTGGAAGCGAGCGGTATTAGTTCCACGGCGACTAATATTAACATGGCACCCCCGGCAAAACCCAGGGAGGTAGCCACCCATGG
>DOID01000057.1:3599-6716 GCA_003511465.1 Bacillota bacterium
TTCGGCTAAGAACAAAGTAAGCGCGATTGAGCGCCAGTCGGTTTTACCCAAGCGTAAAGTGGTAGCCACGACTAAACCTTCGGGAATATTGTGGATTCCCATCAGGAGAGATAATTCCCACCATAAAGAAGAAGCCGGATCATTGGCAAAAACGGTGCCCACAGCTAACCCTTCCGGGAAATTATGCAAAGCAATTCCGATGCCCAGCAAATGCCCTGTTTTAGTAAAGCGGACGTTGGCAGTAACAGCTCCGGGATCGGACTCATACCGAAGGAGTAAAAGAATGAAGAGGGTGCCAGTCACCAAGCCAGCCACTGTATAGATGGGACTTAAGTTCCAGGCTTCGGGAATAAGATCCCAGGCCACAACCCCGAGCATGATCCCGCCGGAGGCGCCCAACAGGATGCTTTGCTGTCTGCGGGTGGCGGTAGGGATCAAACTGGCGACGACCCCACCCATACCAGCACCAACCACCCCGACCAACAAACCTAACAGTGCGGCCAAAAAAACCAGGTTCATTTGCTCTCCCCCTCTCCATCCATTCTTATTCGGTGGTGTTCGGGGGATATGCGTTTAAAGCGGAGGGAAGAATAGAAAGTAAGCGTGATAAAGAGAGGTTGAGGAATGGAGTTAATTTTTTTGCTGATTGCCGGAGTGGCCGGTGCTTTAATGGCGGTACAAGGGTGTCTTAATGGTTATCTAGGGGAAAAATTGGGACTGTTACCGGCTACCTTCAGTGTGCAATTGCTGGGGACTTTGACTGTTGGTACCCTTCTTCTGCTGTTCGGGAAGGGTGGTGGCCTCCTTAGCGGAGCAGCAAAGGTACCCTTGTACTATTGGTTAGGGGGACCGATTGGGGTCGGGATTATCTATGGGGTGGCGGTGGCCATTCCCAAAATAGGAGTGGGAAATGCGACCACCGGGATTATCTTCTTTCAGTTACTTACTGCCTATTTGATCGACCATTTTGGCCTCCTCAATCAGGAAACTGTTGATTTGACCTGGGGAAAAGCCTTAGGGGTTCTTTTAATGGTGGGTGGGGCATTCCTTTTACTTCGGCGTTGAGCAAATTTTCTGTGTTTGGGAACCTTCTGATCGGTTAATAACCGGGAATCAGCGGAGCGCAGCCTCCACCACAGATAAGACCTTCTGTGGCGTAAAAGGTTTTGTAATGTAATTAAGGGCTCCTGCTTCGATTGCTTCGATCACCAAGGATTTTTGTCCCAAGGCGGAACACATGATAATTCGGGCATTGGGATCATAGTCTTTGATCGCGCGGACGGCATCGATCCCCATCATAAGCGGCATTGTCAGATCCATAGTTACCAAATCCGGCTGGAGTTCTTTATACTTGGCTAGAGCCTCCTCCCCATTCCCGGCTTCGCCGACAATTTCGTAACCGGCGGGTTTAAGGATCCTAGTCAAGATTAACCTAATCACTAGCGAGTCATCGACGAGTAAAATACGGTGACCCATCCTGAAGCACTCCCCCTATCAAAATCGATAAAAACTAAGTATCTCCATAATTATCGTTTAATCCAAGCAAAAAGTAAAGAAAAAACCGGCAAACGCCGGTTTATTTATCTTCGAATCCTTCCTCGTTAACCCGTTGGATTCGTTCTTCCTCACCGGTTTCGGCATTGAGGTATACTCGATAGCGGTCTTGGGCAATCCGGCCTACACACTCATAGGTTAAGACTTCTTCGTGCTTGTCATTGAGAATGACCGCCTGATTGATTTCTTCAACCTTAAAGTGTTGATTCAAACGTTTCTTGGCCTCTGCTTCGCTTAGGCTTGGACGCGCGATTTTCCGCTCGGGGTTGTGGAAAGTCAAATAGGACATGGTTTCTACACCCATGACTTCTCCGTCGTCGAGAGCTACTTGGACCTTGATCATTTCCGGGTAGATGATGGTTTCCTGGTTAGTTGAACAGAGCGCAACAACGGCAACGTTTCGGTATTCTTCCGCTCCGACCGGCTTCATCCCCGTGTAGTTCCGGCGTTCCAGGTATTTACGGGCCGCTTCTTTGGCTGCGGCTAGCGATAGTTTCTGCTCGGCGGCGGGCCGCTCTTTCAGCAACCAGGCCGGGTGTCCGCCCTTGATCGTAAGGGCGATCCGACCACTGTCGGCGGCTTTGCCATTTTCCTTCTTTTTCTTAAGGTTGTAAAGGTAGAGGGGATAATCACCGTTGATTTTCTCGTTATAGGTTACCTCATAGCCGGGTTCTTCTTTGTTTATAAAGCTACTGGCTAGTTCGCGCCCTTGTTCTTGAGAGATGTCCTGACCCGTAATGCCCTTTGGGACCGGTTGGAAGTTCAGCAAATTGCTGTCCATTTCGGGTTCGGGTAGTCGTTTAAAGCCATCTTCCATCATCATAAAACTTTTCGTGATCTTATTTGTGTCTAAACGGTCAGAAACATCAGCCGACAGCGCGGCGCGGGAGAGTCGATCCACACCGATCCATCGTTCACCGGATTCTAACATACTTTCCTGCAGGTCGACCAATTGGTCGGCGAGATAGCGGGCTTGACGATGCAAAGTATTTACCGTTGTCCACTCTTCCTCTGATAAGTACTGAACACTTTTGCCTGTGGAAGCTGTAACGGCTGTCGTATCCTGATTTAAGCGGGAAACCGCATCAAAGGAGAATGCGCCCACTTTCGCCAAAAACTCTTTCGTCCTACCAAGTTCCACCGAAGGGAGGGGTAATTGCCCTAGATCTTCTTGGGAAAGATAGGTTTGGCGCCACAGATCGGAGAAGCCCTTGACCAAGTTCGGCCGGGAATTGCAGACCATTATTTCCGCCAATTTAGTTTCGATTTCACCAACATGGGTAGATAGTTCAGAAAAGGACCGATTGTATTGATTTTCGGCGCGAATTTCCCAGTTTCTTCTCGCTTGAAACTGGGAGAATCCCCAGGCTAAAGAGGCGACCAACGCGATGGCAAGCAGGGGGATGGTCATTTTTGCGGGAAAGCGTTCTCTATTTTCCTCCGCCAATTTATTCTACCTTCCTTTCTACTATTTGGGTTTCGCAGCTCATGACTAATATTCCCCGGCGGGGTTTACCTATGCACGGAAAAAGGTATTCTAGAGCCATTTGCGCTGTCGTAAAA
>DOID01000058.1:0-3071 GCA_003511465.1 Bacillota bacterium
CCAAAGGTGGGCGTGAGCCCGAACTTGAGTTGGGTTAACCCGGCAGGGTTCCAATAGGCTGCTGTGCCATCATCCGCTACTGCCGTAAAGGCACCGCCCATCCCCATGGCCCGTCCGCCCATTCCAGTGGAAGCTATCGCCGCTTGGGTAGAAGCCATCAGCAACAAAAGAGCCACACTGATCACCAAAAATTTCTTCATCTAAGAAGGCCTCCTTTATCCACATCCGTTTATCGTTTGTCAAAAATATACTGGTTATAATTTATATCGGCGCTGCACCCATAATACTTAGCCTTGTTTTTTTAATCCCCAGTGAAAAAATTATAGGAAAACAAAAAGATCTCCATTCACTCGGGACATATTTTTGTCTACATTAAAGGTGAATATTAGATGAAATCGGTTTATACTCTGATACGACGGGTGGAACGCTTAATGCCTGGTGGACTCAGATCGCCATCGGCTTTTTAGTCTGTCTCTTCTGTCTGTTACAAAGATTGTTTGCCGTGCGCCAAGCCAACCGAGGGGTAGCGGTCAGGAAAGAACAGCAGACGGAAGTTTCGGCCGTCTGAAGCTCCGGCCATGAAGTAAATAAATTAGCAGGAAAATCAAAAGATGAGGTTAATACGATCAGTAATATTGTGGCAAAAATCCAAGCGAAAGTGATCCGAATAAATGCCACCATCACGGCTTCCCGGCTAATTAATTTCGGAGGAGGATAATAAATGAGGAAAGGGAGATTATTGGTTGTCTTCTTTGTTTTGGTATTAGCCCTCGCTTGCCAAGTCCAGGCTCGCCAAAGAAGAATTGTTGTTGGGTTCGTCCAAGTCGGCGCGGAAAGCGCCTGGCGAACAGCGAATACGGAGTCCATTATCTCCGAGGCGAAAAAACGGGGCATTGAGTTGAAATATGTCGACGGTCAACAGCAGCAAGCAAACCAGATTAAAGCCATCCGCTCATTTATTGCGCAGAAAGTTGATGTGATCGGTTTTTCCCCGGTGGTCACCACCGGTTGGGAGCAGGTTCTGCGTGAAGCGAAGCGCCATAAAATTCCGGTAATTCTCGTAGACCGGGCCGTGGATTGTGCAGATGACTCTTTGTGGGTCACCCTGATCGGTTCCGATTTTGTGAAAGAAGGACGTCAGGCCGCGCACTGGTTAGCAGGGAAGATGAAGGGGAAGGCCAGTATCTTTGAGCTGGAGGGAACAATCGGTTCAGCCCCGACGATCGACAGAAAAAAAGGATTTCAAGAGGTTATGAAGGACTATCCCGAGATGAAAATCATCCATTCGCAAACCGGTGATTTCACCCGCTCAAAGGGGAAAGAAGTTATGAAAGCTTTCCTTAAAGAAAAAGGGCCCTGTTTTGACGCCCTATTTTCCCATAACGATGATATGGCCATTGGCGCGATTCAGGCAATGGAGGAATATGGGATCAGACCGGGGACGGATGTGATTATTGTCTCCGTCGATGCGATTCGAGCCGCTTTTGAAGCGATGATCGAAGGTAAGCTCAATTGTACGGTGGAGTGTAATCCATTACAAGGACGAGCCTTTTTTGATGCGGTGGAGGCAATCGTCGCCGGAAAAACCCTGCCGAAAAAGATCCCCGTTGAGGAGGGGGTATTCCCTCAGGAAGTGGCGCGGGATGTGCTACCGATCCGTAAATACTAAAGTGATTCGATGAGTCAAAAGACAAAACACGTGATAATTGTGGGATCATAAGGTGATGTAAATGATTATTGGATTGCATACAACATCAGGGAGGGAGTCAGGGATGAAACCCCAAAAAGAACAGAACAATGGTTTAATCCGTAAGCGGTTGATCTTCAGTTTTATGATGCTTTCGCTGACTCCTATTTTTATGATTGGCTTTTTGTCATACTACTATTGTCAAACAGCTATTACCAGAAAGATTACCCGGTATTCCCAAGCCGAACTGATGCAGACCGTTGCGAATGTCCAAACTAAGCTGGCGGAGTTTGAGAATACATTGGTGCGTCTTTTTATTAATACGGAGTTTAACAGTGCCTTAACCGCGCTTGGCGCTGCGAATGGAGAAACACAGTTCGTTGCGGCGAAAAAAGGCATAGAAGCGCAGTTTAAGGAGTATATGATCAGTAACCAGGATATATTTGGTTTTATGTTCATGTGTGAACCCAACTTGGACCATTCGGTATTGATCACGAAAGATTATTATGATGAGTTTACGGAGCTCGTCAGGGATTTCAAGGAGCAAAATGCCTACCGGAATATTATGGCCGCCGGGGGCGGGATCGTGTGGTCATCAGCGCTGAAAATAAATCGCAGCCATTTTGTGCTGCTGGGGCGGCAGATTAAGGAGACGTCTACCGGTGATTCCCTTGGAATTCTGGGCATTATTCTTGATGAAGAAAGAATTGATCAACTGATTAATTTGAATATCTATACCCGTCTCTATATTTCACTGGCCGAGATCGGCAGTTATTCGCTGGTGATCAATAACGACGGCGAGATTGTGTCCACCCCATTTAAGGAGGATATTGGGAAAGACTTCTCGAAAATCATTAAGGAAACCAAACCCCTTGATGAAATCTTCAGTTTGGTTTCTAACCGGGATTATGGAAGTGAAGTTAACCAGGGCAGTTTTATTACGGAAGTCTATGAACGGCCGACGCTCGTCACTTTTAAAACCATCGGCAGTAAGGTCGGAATTGGCGGGAAAAGCGGCTGGCATTTGCTGAGTTTGGCCCCCACTTCGTTTCTCTATGCTGATGTGAAGAGATTAGCATATGCTACCTTAGGGTTGGGGTTGATTTTTGCTGTCGTTTCGGTAGGGATCTCCTTCTATCTTACTTCCCTTCTTGACAAAAAGCAGACGCCCTTAACTTAGTAGAGGGTAAGGGGTGGTGAAAATGGAACGCCGTCAAATTAAGTGGTCACTAACCCTCCTGCTTTATTTTGCTGTCTTCAGTTCTCCACTGATCAATATTCCTCGGATCGAAGCGACGATGCGGACGCGTCCAATTGTCATCTCCATTGTGCCGAAATCCCTTGATAACCCCATGTTTATTGAAGTAAAAGAGGCGGCTGAACT
>DOID01000058.1:3440-4374 GCA_003511465.1 Bacillota bacterium
CATAATCAACGGGAAAGGATTCGTGGTTTTAAAGCGGCCACCGCCGGACGGATTAACCTTAATTACCAGGCGATGCTGGTTTGTAATGACGATATAACTACCGCGGCGAAAGAAGTGGAGGCCTACATCAGAAAACATCCGGAGACGGACGCTTTCTTTTTTACCGGGGGCTGGGCTTTTTTGGGTCCGCCCGAAGCGCTGCCCTTTTACGACCAATGGTGTCGAAACGGAGGAATTGCTGTCTCCATGGATACCTGCTATCCGGTGCTGGAAGCGGCGCAGAGGGGTTTTACCCAAGCCCTGGTCGGACAGGATTTCAAGCGGATGGGTGAGTTTACCGTTAGCTATCTGGTGTGTGCGATTAAAGATCTACCCTATCCCGGGGAATTTATCGATACGGGATTAGAGATTGTCGATCAAACGGACTTTGAGCGTTTAATTCTGACGAGAAGGCCGTGGGATATCAAATGAGGAGAATTAGCAAGTCGCTTCGGGTGAAATTCATCCTCTCCTTTTTGGCGTTGGGTGTTATCCCTTTGGTCCTGTTGGCTTTTCTTTCTTACCATGCCTATCTGGAGATCTTGCAACAAAATGTTCGTTCTTATAGCAATGAAGTTCTGGGCCGGGTGGAGCGGAACATCCAAATTTACTTAGGCGACCTTGATCGCATGTTGGAGCTTCGCAACGATTATTATATCCTCCAGTTTATGAAACTTAGTATCATCAATGATATCGAGGGCAACCAAAAATTTACCTACCGTTTGTGGGAGAATTTAAACACGCTGAAAAATTACAAAACCGACCTTCGTGATGTGGCGATTACGACTTTAAAAGGGGTTAAAGTTGGTTGTTACGGGGTAATTAATGTTGATCTGACCCAAAATGATCTGTTTCAAGCGCTCGCCAACCGCAATATGCGGGATAATACCATGGT
>DOID01000058.1:4764-5267 GCA_003511465.1 Bacillota bacterium
GCCCACACCAACTGGAGTATTATCGGGATCTCCGATCGTTCGGAGTTAACGGCGGAAATGGTGACGGTGTCGCGCCTGTCCTTGGTCATGATCATCGTCACCATCGGCGGGATCATCTTGGTCGCGCTTTTGTTGTCAGGTTATTTAACGAAACCGCTGAAGGAATTGCAACTCTCTATGCGCGCAGCGGCTGAAAACCTGCATACCAATGTCCAGGTGCGTACCGATGATGAAATTGGGCAGTTAGGTCGGTCTTTTAACCAAATGCTCTCCCGGATCCGGCAGTTGATGGACCAAAGCGTGCAGGAACAGAAGAAACTCCGCCAAACCGAGATGCGGGCGCTCCAGGAGCAAATTAAACCCCATTTTATCTATAATACGCTTGAAGTCATCATCGGCCTTTTAGAAACGAATAAGAATGAAGATGTGATCAAAATGGTCGAGGCTTTAGGCGCTTTTTTCCGGGTTAGTCTTAGTCATGGCCGGGAAATGATTTCGATTAA
>DOID01000058.1:5475-7565 GCA_003511465.1 Bacillota bacterium
GCTCAAGCTGCTCTTGCAACCATTGGTGGAAAATGCTATTTACCATGGGGTGCGTTCTCTGAAAGACTACAATGGGTTAATCACGGTGCGCGGTTATCGGTCGCAAGGAACAATCTGCTTTGAAGTGCTGGATAACGGACGGGGGATGCCCCCCGGACAAGTAAGTTCGATTAATGCTTATTTAAGGGAAGGTACGCCTCCGGAACAAGAAAAACACGGCTTTGGTTTGCGCAATGTTCATGAACGAATTGTGCTGGCCTTTGGTCAAGAATATGGTTTGGGTTTACAATCGGAACTGGGCAAAGGAACCAAGGTTTTGCTCTCCCTTCCATTGCTGGTGGATGAACGTTCGGCGCCTTGAACCGAACCGATATCGGACAGTGGTAGGTAGCCGCTCACGCTGGCTACTGCCCGCACACGTGAAATGAGGAAAATCGAAGCCAGGTGAGTCGACAAGCGTTGAAGGCGTACAGCAGCTGGTCGTTCGGAGCAACGCACTTTAAGCTATATTACTGGAATTAAAGCCGCGAGAATTGACAGACTAGTATTTTCTAGGTAGGAAGCAGGGGAAGAATAGTATTTGCTGGGGGTGAGGGATTGCACGGACTCCTACTGGTCGAAGACGAGGAAGCGATCAAAAGCAAATTAATGCATAATGTGCCGTGGTCGGAATATGGCTTCAACCCGGTATTGGGTGCCAGCAACGGCCAAGAGGCGTTGGCGCTGCTGGAAAAACATCCCGTTGCCATCATGGTCACCGATATCCAGATGCCGGTGATGAACGGCATTGAACTCATTAAGGAAATAAAAAAACGGGCCTACCGGATGAAGATCATTGTCATCTCCGGCTATGCCGAATTTGAATATGCCCGTGAATCCATCAATTTGGCAGTGTCGGAATATTTACTAAAGCCATTTGCCACCAAACGACTCCTGGCGGTAGCGCTCAGGTTACAAAAGGAGATCCAAAATGAACGGGCCGAAGAATACGAACTGCAGACTTTACGCCGACAAGTCGTGAATAATCGGTCGGCGTTAAAAGAGAAATTCCTGACCGATCTTTTACACCGAAAAGTAGCAACGACGGAAATCAGCGCTAAACTACGCTTGTTTGATTTAGCTAAGTATGAAGACCGGGATTATCAGGTCGTGGTAATGGAACGCCATGATGAGCAGGGGGAGTCCGCCGGAGCAGTGGATAAAAACGGATCGAATTTACAGTTTTTCCGCCAAGCCGAGCGGTTACTGGATCAAACTGTTCATTCTTTTCTATTGCTCAACTACGATCAGCACCAATTAGTTGCGCTCTGCTTTGCTCCGGATCAGGTACCAGCGCAAGGCTTTCTTCCGGATCTGGAAGAAGTTTTACAGAAGCTAAAGGCGCATTTCGATTGGCCGTTTACTTTCGGGGTGAGTAATTGTTACCGGGGATTACAAGATCTGTCGGTTGCTTACCAAGAAGCCAAGGTTGCTTTGCAGTACCGGTATATTCATGGCCTGAACCGGGTTTATGCGGCAAGTGCCCTTAATCTTGATTATTCCGGCTACCAGAAGAGTTTTTACCAGCTTTACCAACACCGGATTTTTGATGACTTACGAATTGGTGCCGATCTGGAGATCCGGGATGATCTTAAGCAACTGTTTGCGGAGATCAGAAGTGCCCACTTCAGCCCGGAGACCATCCGAATCATTGCCGCCAATTTAGTGCTTTTAACCTACGCTACGCTGAATGAATTAGGCTATCGGCCGGAGGAGATCTTTGAACGATGTTTGTTTCCGTTTCGAGAGATTAATTCCACGCAGAGCTTGAGTCAACTGGAGGAGCTCTTGCGTAATTTCTTCGCGCGGATTAATTGTTTGGTCGCGGAAAAACGGGACTCCCTCAATCAGCAGAAAATTGAGGGGATCCGTTGTTATGTGGAAGAGCATTATGCGTCAGAACTTTCGCTCTCGGATCTGGCCAAAGAACACCAGATTAGTCCCAGTTACTTAAGTCAGCTTTTTGCGGAGCAGACCGGTAAGAAGTTCATCGATTATTTGACGGACTGTCGGATCGGCAAAGCCAAGGAATTGCTGAAACATACCGAGCT
>DOID01000058.1:7664-18917 GCA_003511465.1 Bacillota bacterium
CGGATTTATGAGATTGCTGCGGCAGTAGGTTATAAGGATCCTTACTACTTTAGCAATTGTTTTAAAAAAATTACCGGTCTGACCCCGAGCGAGTATAGGGAAGGGTTGAATTAAAGGGGTAAGGTATGAGTCAAGCCGGTTTAGGTGAAATTACGCAACAGCGAAAAACAAAATGGTCATTGATTCTCTTTTTTGGGTGGCTTTTATCCTTTCCATTGCAAGGCCCGGTATTATATTCATTGGCGGCCGATTGGACTGTAGACGGTAATTATCTTGGATTAGTCTTTATTTTCTTTCACGCTCTTGGTCTGCTACACATTGGAGGAATATTCGGCACCAAGCTGCTCACCACCAGACACTCTGTCAAACAGGGTGTCTTTTCCATTATGCAAGCAAAACGGGGCGGAGATGTTGAATGATAAATATAATTGGGTTAAGATTAGAACGAAAGCAAAAGCTTCAATCCTCGGACGTATGCTTGACTGTACGCCGTGGCAGTTGAGGACGAGCCGAAACCGGCAAAAATTGATTGGAAGTGCTGATGATGAATTATCAGGAGGTTGACAGCGGATGGAAACTAGAATTGCGGCTGTAAGTATAATTGTCGAGAGTCCCGACGCGGTGGACAAACTCAATAATATCCTGCATGAGTATGATCAATATATCATTGGGCGGTTGGGCCTGCCTTACCGGCAACGGGGGATCTCAATTATCTGTATTATCATGGATGCTCCGAATGATGTGATCAGCGCTCTCTCCGGTAAATTGGGGATGTTACCTAATGTAACCGCAAAAGCGGTGTATTCAAAACCTTTTCCGGCTGATGGTGTAAATGTGAACGGTTAAAAATATTTTGTTTAAAAAAAAGGAATTTTTGGATCTGTAGCGAAGAAGATTAATAAGTAGATTGTCGACATTGTACAAAGGAGATTAAAATGGCAGTGTTCAAACCAGCAACTAGTAATTTACTCCACATCGAAGTAATTAACGCAATTATTAATGCGATTGTTTCGGGGGAGTTGAAACCGGGCGATCACATTATTGAACAGCATATTGCCCAAGAGATGCAGATCAGTCGGGCTCCGGTGCGGGAAGCCATTCGTGAGTTGGCGGCGCAAGATATTATTCAGTTTATTCCGCGCAAGGGCGCTTACGTTGCTCCCTTGGACCCGAGAAACATTGAAGGAATTTATCTGCTCCGTAGTTATTTAGAAGGATTGGCTGCGCGTTTGGCTGCCCCCCGGTTAACGGAAACCGACCTTAACGAAATGTATTTGCTCAATTACCAAATGGGTGAAGCTTCATTGAAGAACAACGTAGATACTTTTATCAACCTGGATCTGCAGTTTCATGATTTCATTTGTCAGCATTGTGAACATTCGCAGTTAAAAAAGATGATTGACGGGGTCCAGCTCCAAACTAAACTATTTATGAACATGTCTAAATGGCATTTAGCGGCTCATTCCGAATTACACAGAGAAATGAACGCCCATGAACCAATCTTGGAAGCATTGCGTGCACGGAATCAGGAAGAAGCTGAAATGAAGATGCGGGAACATATTGTTATGGCGGGCAATCGTTTGCTGGAATATTTAGTTGATAACAAAAGTAGTAAAAATAGCAAGAAAGAAGATACTGAAACAGTCAAGAACTAATGTTATTTTGATAAATTTTTGTCGACAATCTACAATTTAATTCATAGCAATAAAGTATTAACAGAACCGAAAAAGGGGGGAGTGCAAGGAAAACGGAGTCTAAAGAAAGGGAAAATAATCAATAGTAGAAGGGATGATAAAATGAAAAAGGGGTTTATAATCTGTTTGTTGTTGTTGGCGGTCTTTGCGGTGCATGGTTTAGCCGCGCCGGTGACGATCACTTTCCTTTCGCCAGAAACGGATCCTATTTCTATTAAGGTTGACCGGGATATAATCGCTGCCTTTGAAAAGGCCAATCCTGGAATTAAGGTCGAATTAACCCATGCCAACTTAAATGATGTTCTCCCTAAATTGTCGGCTATGCTTAGAGCGGGAACGGCTCCAGATGTGGCCTTTAGTTCTCCTAAGTTTGTGCAGCCGCTAGTCGAACAAGGTTATTTAGCCGAGATGGAAGATGTCTTTAAAAAGCTAGGTGATATCCCGGAAAAATTCGTCACCATTAATAGTGAAGGGAAGATTTATGATATTCCAGCCTCCCAAGAGGCCAGAATGCTCTATTATCGTAAAGACCTCTTTGCTGCTGCAGGGATTCAACCGCCGAAGACTTTTGATGAATGGGTCGTGGCGGCCAAGACGCTGACCAAGGATACCGATGGTGATGGAAAGATCGACCAGTATGGGATCTCCTTAACCGGAGCACCACCGGAAGTAAGTTACGATATTTCCTGTCTTTTCTGGGCTAATGGTGCCGAGTTGTTTGATGCCGACCTAAAAGTAGTTATTGACTCACCACAAGCCATTGAAACGCTGAAATACGTGGAAAAATTAAAACCTTACTGTCCCCCGGGATTGGCCAACACCACTTATAAAGATTTAGCGGTGAATTTTGCCAACGGCTTAGCGGCGATGGCAATTTACCCGGGGCGGATGCTGTTAAATATTGACCGGTATAACCCGGAACTCGGCCCCAATGTAGGCGTCGTGCCGCTGCCGGTAGGTCCGTCCGGTACTACGCCATTAACCCACACTGCAATCAATAATTTCCTAGTCTTCAAAACGACGAAAAATGTGGAAGCAGCAAAGAAATTTGTTCTCTTCTATATGCAGGATGAACAATACCTGAAATTCTTAGTTGGCGCTGCCCCCGGCCATAGTTTACCGATCCGGAACAGCTTCCTGGATAACCCGGATTACTTCAACCATCCCTCCATTGCCAAATGGGAAGAAGTGATCAGAACGTCCATGGAGAATTCTTTCAAGTATGGAACCGATTTCCATCTACGGCACTCCGGTGTGGTAGACCCCTACGTCGGAAGAGCGACTGCGGACCCGACCTATAACCGGGAAATGAATAAATTCTTTGCTGGGCAAGCCACCGCTGAGCAAGTCCTGAAAGCAATTGCCAACGAATGGCGAGACATATTTGGTATTAACTAAAGGATCCATCCACAACTCATTCTACATAGAACTTTAGTCAGAAGTGGAACGGAAAATGAAAGCAGGAACGGGCATTATACTTTTCAATGCCCGTTCCCAATAATGGGGTGTTACACTTGGTAAAAAAGGATAACTTTCCTAAGAACCCGAACATCGAGAGGCTTGCTGCTGTTCGGAAGTTACACGCGCAGAAAAAGGATAACTACATTGGAATTGCTTTTTTAATCCCAGCTTTATTATTAATGTTGGTGTTAATTGTTTATCCGCTGGTGAACGCGTTTTACCTTAGTTTCCACCGGCAAATGATTTACGAAATTAAGGGAGTGTTCATCGGTTTTAACAACTATATCAGAATTTTAAAAGATTCCGCTTTTTGGGATGCCTTTAAATTGAGTGTAATTTGGACTTTCTCAACCATTACCGGTCAAGTGCTAATTGGAGTCGTGGCCGCATTAATTCTCCATGAGGATTTTAAAGGACGGAGTCTAGCCAGGGCTTTTGTGATGTTGCCGTTTTTTATGCCGACCGTAGCGGTAACGTTGATGTGGAAATGGTTATTAAATGAACAGTACGGGGCGGTAAATTATATCCTAATGGCGTTGGGTCTCATTAATGAACCAGTTAGTTGGTTGGGTAGTTCGGATTTGGCTTTGTTTTCTATAATTATGATCGGAATTTGGCGTTTTTTTCCGTTTGTCACCATTAACGTTCTGGCTCGCTTGCAAACAATCCAGCAGGAACTCTATGAAGCTGCTAGTGTTGACGGCGCAAATGCGTGGCAAAAATTTTGGAATATTACTTTCCCGGCGATTAAATCGGTTTTAGCGGTTGTAATCTTACTACGGAGCCTGTTCATGTTTAATAAAGTTGATATCATTATGCTCCTGACCAGAGGAGGCCCTGGTACCAGTACCCTAACCCTACCGGTGCAAGCGTACAGTTATGCCTTTGAAGGCATGCAAATTGGCCGCGGGTCAGCTAATGCGGTTATTCAGTTTTTAATTGTCCTAACCTTTATTATCATCTATTTAAGGGTTACCAAAAAAGCGCAGGAAGGGGCATGAAAATGAAGATCTTGAATAAGCTGGGGCGTATTGCTTTTTACCTATGCGTTATCTGTTTGGTGATCTACTCAATTGGCCCTATTATTTGGATGTTACTCTCTTCTCTACGACCAAAGGTTGAGTTTTTCACCATACCGCCAACCTTCTTTCCGAAAACATGGACCCTGGAGAATTATTACAGTCTTTTTCGGGAAACACCCTTTGTCCAATTCTTACTCAATAGCATGTGGGTCTCCATTGGGGCGATCTTGGTTAGTGCCGTGGTTGGGGTAATGGCTGCTTATAGTTTAGCCCGTTTTAATTACCGGGGTCGTAATTTATTTTCCATTTTCTCCCTATTTGCTTATATGTTACCCTCTATCTTGTTGGTGATCCCCCTTTATCTGTTGGCGGTAAAAATCCAGTTAGTCAACAAACTACAGGGGTTAGTCTGGGCTTATGTTGCATTGACCATGCCCTATTGTATTTGGACACTCCGTTCCTTCTTTGCGACCCTGCCGACTGAATTGGAGGAGGCTTCGTTCATTGATGGCTGTGGTCGGGTATCGGCTTTAATTAGGGTGGTATTACCAATGTTGATTCCGGCAATTATTGCGGTTGTGGTCTTTACCTTCCAGTATGTTTGGAATGAATACATGTTTGCTTTAGTCTTTATTACCAGTGATGCAAACCGTACTTTCCCGGTTGGTTTAGAGAGTTTTGTCACTTCATACGATGTCTATTGGGAGTGGATTTTAAGCGGAAGTATTCTGGTGAGTATTCCGGCAGTGATCGTGTTCTTGCTGACCCAGCGTTCATTGATTAGAGGTTACGGTGCCGGCGCAATTAAAGGATAAATATGGAGGGTTAGAATGAAAGAACAATACAAAGTGATTATTGTCGGGTCTGGTCTGGCCGGGTTAAGTATGGCAGCTCGTTTAGTTGAGGAGGGATTTAGTGACCTAGCGATTGTCTCATCCGGTTATGGCGGTACTCCTTTCATTGCAGCCCTTAATGCCGTTTTGGTCCCAAATCCCTGGGGCGACACTCCAAAGCAACATGCGTTAGACATGGTGGAAGCGGGATACTATCTTAACGACCGCTTGTTGGTGGAGGAGATGTGTGCGACGGCCTCGCGTAGTGTCGAACTTTTACAACGCTGGGGGGTTAACTTTGCCATCGGTCATGATGGGGAATTAGCCCGACGCCACACTTCGGGGTCGCGTTATCCCCGGTCTTTATGTCAGAAAACGGAGATTTTGGGAAATCAATTACTTACCGTTTTACGAAAAAAACTAGAGTACCATGGTGTGACTTTCTACCCAAAAACCAATTGCCTCCAAGTATTGGTGGAAAATAATGCCGTCCGTGGTATCTCCATTGTCGATCTTGACGGAACTAACCGCCGTAATCTTTATGCCCCGGTAGTCGTGGCAGCTTGGGGTGGGGTTGGTAACCTATTTCCAGAGTCGACCTATCCCGGCGATATTGACGGTCGTGGTTTGGCTCTCGCTTATGAAGCCGGTGCGACTTTAATTGACCTTGAATTTGTGGAATTTGAACCGATGATTTGTTTATGGCCCTTGGCGGCTAAGGGTGAACCTTGTCCGACGGCTATGTTGGGCGAAGGCGCCTATTTACTCAATAGTGCACATGAAAGGTTCCTCTTAAAAACTCGTCCCCAGGGCGAAGCCGGAGCACCCAAAACTTTAATTAACCAAGGGATCTGGCAGGAACTGGCAGACAGCAAAGGTTCGCCACACGGCGGAGTTTATGTCGATTTAAGACATATCCCGGTCGAGGTCTTAAAGGGCTATCCTTGGTTTTATACCCGATTGACCAAAGCGGGGGTGGATTTAAGTAAGGAATTGCTCGAGGTCGGACCGATCGCTCATAGCCATTCCGGTGGGTTGAAGGTTACTTCCGACTATCAGACTGCGGTAACCGGGCTTTTCGCCGCAGGTGAAGCAGTGGGGGGAATTCACGGGGCTTGTCGTTTAGCAGGAAATGCTGCTACGCAGGCTTTAGTCTCGGGGGTTTTAGCAGCTGAAGGGATCATGAAGAGTGAATTCCCCATCATTCAACCGCAAGGGCAAACACCTCAGTACAATTGGGACCCGGAGGTGCGGGCAGTAATTATTCCTCAAGTCCGCCATCTAGTCGGGGAAACCCTTGGGGCGACAAGAAATCAAACGGAGTTGGAGAATGGAAAGGCAAAACTCAAAGAAATACTTGCTTCTCCTCGAGTGAATAGAGATAATATAACGCGGCAAACCGCTTTAGCAGCGCTGTTGATCATGGAGAGCGCTTTGTTAAGACGTGAATCCCGCGGATCTCATTTCCGTAGTGATTATCCGGAAACAAGTGATAATTGGCAATGTTCGATTGAATTAACCCAAAGTCCGGAAGGGGAGATCAACTGGACGACACTTACCCGTCCATGATTACAGACCAGTGCTAAGAACAGGGTTTATAAAGTTTAGGGGAGGGGGGGAAGAATTGTTTAAACCGAAAGGAATTATACCAGCGGTTATTACCCCGCTGACTTATGACGAGCAGATTAATGGGGATGAGCTGCGGGCGCAAGTAAATCGACAGATTGCAGCGGGGATTCATGGTCTTTTTTGTCTGGGAACAAACGGCGAAGGTTATATCTTAAACCGCGAAGAGAAGTTAGCAGTCATCCGGATCGTAGTGGAAGAAAACCGTGGGCGGGTGCCGGTTTATGCGGCAACCGGTGGGATCGGAACTCAAGAAACAATTGAACTGTCCAAAGCAGCTCAGAGGTTGGGGGTTGATGCTCTATCTTTGATTACTCCGTACTTTGCCGCCCTTTCTCAAGCTGAATTATATGAGCATTTTAAGGCGGTAGCGACATCTGTTCAACTACCGGTTGTACTGTATAATATCCCCGCCCGAACGGGTAATGCCATCGATTATGAAACCGTAGCCAAATTAGCGCGGATTCCAAATATTGTCGGGGTGAAGGATAGCAGCGGGAATTTTGATAATATCCTCCGTTATCTTGAGGCAACTGATCGGAGCCGTTTCGCGGTGCTTTCCGGAAATGACTCTTTAATTCTCTGGACATTACTAGCTGGGGGAACCGGTGGGATTTCCGGGATCGCAAATCTATTTCCGGAAACGATGGTCCGGATTTACACCTTATGGCAAAAGGGAGATTTTGCTGCCGCTAAGCGGGTTCAGGATTCGATTCGCCCGATCCGTGATTGTTTAAAACTAGGCAACCCCAACACTGTAGTAAAAAGGGCCGCTAATCTACTTGGCTATCCGGTCGGCCCCTGCCGTCGACCGTGTAACCTGTTAAGCGAAGAAGTAGAGTCTGAAATCAAAAGGACATTAGATGAGTATTATCAGAGAGTAAAGTAGTAACCCCCTTTACTTATTAAAATGGTAATTGACGTTATTTTAGCTAACGTTCAGTTATGCAATAAAGGAGACAAAACAGATGGGTACATATATTATGAATAACCATTTCCCTGCGTATGTGCTCTACGGTCCGGGGACAGTAGCGCGGATTGAATGGGATAGAGAAAAGAAAAGAGTTCTTATCATTACTGATCGAGGCCTATTGAAGACCGGTAATATCAAACGGGTACATAAGGTTTTTCCGCATGCGGATGTTTATGGGGAGATAGTGGGCGAACCCACTTCGGAAATGGTAGACGCGGCTGTAGAATATGGCCGTCGCGGTAGGTATGATCTAGTAATTGGGATTGGCGGCGGGAGCGCTTTGGATACGGCTAAGATTGTAGCGGCTTTACTGAAAGGTAAAGAATCAGTAACTGCTGTTTTTGGTAAGGACCGGCTTCAGCCGCGACAAACCAGGCTAGGGTTGATTCCGACGACCGCCGGCACGGGGTCCGAAGCCAGCATAAACAGTATTATTAAAGACAGTACCGATGGCATAAAAAAATCGGTCATTAGTAGAGAGATGATCCCCGATTGGGTGGTCCTCGATGCGGAACTTACTATGTCACTGCCGGCTCCAATTACTGCTAGTACTGGGATGGACGCCCTTTGCCATTGTATAGAATCAGCCTTATCCCTTAATGCCAACGACTTTAGTGTTATTTATTCATATCATGGGATGAAGTTGTTAAGTAAAAACATCGAGCAAGCGGTGGCTGAGGGAACGAATTTGGAAGCCCGTGGCGCCATGTTGCTCGGTAGTTTTTTGGGTGGGTTGGCGATAACGAGGGCGGGGACAACGGCAGTTCATGCTTTATCTTATCCGTTGGGTAAACGGAACATTCCGCACGGGGTAGCCAACGGTATGTTACTACCATGGATTCTTGATTATAATTTGCCTGCTTGTCAAGATAAGATGATGGAACTCGTTCCATATTTGGATAGTAAAAAGCCATTGGCGGCCGCTGAAGATATTGTGGCGTTAACGATGGAGTTAGTGAAGACCTTACCAGTCCCGAAGACTTTGGCAGAGGTAGGGATCGGTGAAGAGTGTTTGTCAGAGTTAGCGGCGGAGGCGATGGAACAAAAAAGGTTATTGGTTAATAATCCCCGTTCAATGGACCAGGAGGCTGTGGAAACAATCTACCGGAAATTATTATTTTAAAAGTAAAGGGGTAGGCCGATGGGAAAGAAAATAATTGCCGTAACAATGGGCGATCCCGCCGGCGTAGGCGCCGAAGTTATTGTCAAAGCAGTGCACCAATTGACTGGCAAATTAACTGCTGGGTTTCTGATTATTGGTGACCAACGGTTCCTTTTGAAAGCAGTAGAGAGTTGTAAGTTACCCCTCCGGATTGCAACTGTAAATTCCGTCGAGGAAGCCGAATTTCAACAGGGAGTGCTCACGGTTTTAGACCTAAATAATGCTGATCCAAAACTTATTTCGTACGGACATATTTCTACCGCAGCCGGGCAAGCGGCCTATCAATACGTGGAGAAAGCTATTCAACTGGCTTTGACACGGGAAGTGGCGGCAGTGGTGACAGCGCCTCTCAATAAGGCTGCATTGAACCAGGCGGGTTATCATTATAGTGGCCATACCGAAATTTTTGCCAGCCTAACAAATACTAGCGACTATGCCATGATGTTGGTGGAAGATTCTTTACGGATTATCCATGTCTCGACTCATGTGGCTTTACGGAAAGCCTGCGATTTGGTGACAAAAGAACGGGTTTTCCAGGTAATTCGCTTAGCGGTTGAGGCCGGGAAATTGCTAGGATTACCTAGGATTCGTATTGGGGTCGCCGGATTAAATCCCCACTCGGGAGAAGGGGGACTTTTTGGCGACGAAGAAATTCGAGAGATTATACCGGCGATTGAAAGAGCAGCAAAAGAGGGATTTGATGTCGAAGGGCCGCTACCTCCGGATACCATCTATGTTAAGGCAAAAAATGGCTTGTTCGATTTTGTCATTGCGATGTATCATGATCAAGGGCACATTCCTTTAAAGCTTGTTGGTTTCTCATTTGAAGAAGGAAGAATTAATATTTCCGGTGTTAATGTGACCTTAGGGTTACCAATCATTCGCACTTCGGTTGACCACGGGACAGCGTTTGATCAGGCTGGGAAGGGTACGGCCAGCCCAGACAGTATGGTTAACGCGATCGAATTAGCCGTCCTGATGGCAGGAGCAAAGAAAGGATCATAAAGATGGCTATTTGGATAATCGCCGATGATTTTACCGGTGCCAATGATAGTGTTGTCCGGTTTGCAGCAACCGGTGCTAAAGCGCTAACTATTGTTAGTCCACGCTTCATAAAAGAAGGGTTAAATTCTTACCAAGCAATAGCAGTCAATACTAATTCCCGGGGGATGTCATGGGATGATGCATACCAAGAAAACTATAAGGTCATCCAGAACTTACCCTTACAGTCCGGCGATTTAGTGTACAAGAAAATTGATTCGGCTTTACGTGGTAATATTGGAGTAGAGCTTGATGGTCTCTTGGATTATGTTGGGGGGGGAACAATCGCCCTGGTTGCTCCGGCATTCCCGGAGAACGGGCGTATTACAACTGGGGGATACCAGTTCCTAAACGGAATTCTGGTTCAGGAAAGCGAGATGGCAAGGGATCCAGTGACACCGGTTAAGGAATCCCATTTGCCTACCTTATTGACGAACACGAGCCGTTATAAAGTTGGTTATTTGCCTTTAAAAATTGTTTGCGGTGGCTGCCAAGAGGTAGAAGCTAAGCTCAATAAATTATGTGTGGAGGGTTGCCGGATTGTCGTAGCCGACGCCACAACCAACGAACACTTAAAGACTTTGGCAGAAAGCTGCCTCTGCTCAACTGTTAAGATAGTCCCCTGCGGTACAGCTGGTTTAGCGGGGGCTTTGGCGGAAAGGATTTTTTCACCATCCCAAGGCAGAGCGGTAATTCCACCAAAGGGTAAGGTGGTTGGGATTATCGGAAGTAGAAGTCGAATTGCTAAACTCCAAATCCAACAGGCAATAAAGAACCTCCCCTGGTTAACGGATGTTCAAGTGCAACGTGTTGCTCTAGCCTCTTCCAAGCAGCGGAGAGAGGAAATAAGTGCCGTTGGGGAAAGAGTAAAGCAAGCGCTTTCCGCTGGAAAGGAAGGAGTAATTGTACGCCTGGATGATAACCCGGCAGTAGAACCGGGTTTAATATCGGCTACTGCATTAGCAGACGGCTTAGGAGCTATTGCCCGCTTCGTGGTTTCAATTACAAATATAAAAAAACTTTATGTAAGTGGAGGCGATACTGCAGCTGCTGCTATGGACGCTTTAGATAGTTATGGATTGGAAATCAAAAATGAACTGGAATCAGGTATTTGTTTAGGAAACCTATGGGGTGGCAAGTACGCTGGACTTATGTTTGTGACGAAAGCAGGATCCTTTGGCGACGAGAAAACCCTTGTTCGTACGCTAAGTTGGATTAACCATGATTCTCTAATAATTGGCAATTAGAAAATTACCCTAAAATTAAAAGCCCAGGTGTTCTCGGTAGATAGTGTAAAAACTACCCGGAGATTATTACCGGGTGAGCCGAGAAGCGTAGAAGGCATACAGAAGCTGGTCGTTTGCAGGGGCACCGCTCGATATACATTAAGTATTATGGTAACCTGTCAAGTCAGGATCGAAGGGACTTGGCAGGCTTATTT
>DOID01000058.1:19180-20363 GCA_003511465.1 Bacillota bacterium
AGAGGAGGGAAAGAATGACCGTACCGTTTTTGGAATTTTGGGAAGGACTAATATCTAGCCCTGCGCTTTTAGTCACTTCAGTTTTAACTCTGGGTGTCGTCTTGGTGAACGGTTGGACCGATGCGCCAAATGCCATTGCTACTTGTATATCGACTAGATCTATGGGACCGCGGTCTGCGATTATTATGGGCGCCATCTTTAATTTCCTTGGTGTCCTGGTGATGACCTTAGTTAATGCCACCGTCGCGCAGACTATTTATAAGATGGTAGATTTTGGCGGCAATTCCCACGAAGCTCTGGTTGCCTTGTGTGCCGCACTGCTGTCCATTGTTTTATGGGCGACCGCTGCTTGGTGGTTCGGTATTCCGACCAGTGAAAGTCATGCCCTGATCGCTGGTATCTCCGGCGCAGCCATTGCCGTGCATGGTGGGTTCGCCGGAATTAATCCTAGTGAATGGGTGAAAGTCATCTATGGGCTGGTCCTCTCGACCGGGATGGGTTTTGGCATGGGTTGGCTCATGGTTAAGTTGGTTGAAAAAATCTTTCAACGCATAGACCGAAGAAAAACCTTTGGTTTCTTTAAAAATGCACAAATTGCCGGTGCCGCTGGGATGGCCTTTATGCATGGCGCCCAGGATGGCCAGAAATTTATGGCTGTTTTTATGCTGGGAATGTTTCTGGCGAAAGGACAAGCAAATGTTACCGAGTTTCAAATTCCAATCTGGTTAATGCTACTCTGTTCAATCGTCATGTCCCTGGGGACTTCCATCGGCGGCTTACGTATAATAAAATCAGTCGGAATGGATATGGTAAAGCTCGACAAGCATCAGGGTTTTTCTGCGGATCTGGCAGCGGTAATTTCATTACTTACGGCATCAATTACCGGAATTCCGGTTAGCACCACCCATACGAAAACAACGGCGATTATGGGGGTCGGTGCCGCTAAGCGGTTGTCTTCGGTCAACTGGGGAATTGTCCGGGAGATGATTTCCGCATGGATTCTGACTTTCCCCGGCTGCGGTCTGATCGGTTTTCTTATGGCGAAACTGTTTATGCGGATATTTTAACAATAGTCCAAGGACCGACCTATTTAAAATAGCTCAGGTTGTTCACTAAGTTTGAAAAGCAGTTGGCATGAACAACTCAAATTACAGCGCCTTTGGGGCTTGTCGACCCACCTGGC
>DOID01000058.1:20486-20872 GCA_003511465.1 Bacillota bacterium
CGGAAGCCAGGGTGGGCGACTACTTACGAAAGGGAAGATGCTTAAATGGCCAAAAAAAGGGATGGAAACTATTTTGATACTTTTGTTGAATTAGTACAGTATTCCTGTGATGCTGCCATACTCTTAAACGAGATTGCAAATGACTTTCATGCTGATGAACTGGAAGCAAAAATGGAACAGATGCATGAGATCGAACACGCCGGCGACGAGGGACGCCACGCCATGATGAAGCGCTTAGCCCGGGAATTTATTACGCCGATCGAACGTGAAGATATTGTGTCCTTGGCGGACGCAATCGACAATGTAACCGACACCATCGAGGATGTCCTGCTCCGCATTTATATGTTTAATTTTACCAAGATGCACGAAGATGTGGTCAAAATGGC
>DOID01000058.1:21039-22846 GCA_003511465.1 Bacillota bacterium
GCGAATTTTCGGAAGTCCCAAACTTTGCATAAATTAATTATTGAGATTAACCGCTTGGAAGAGGAAGGCGATGATTTGTTTGTGAAGGCGACCCGGGAACTGTTTGTGAATGAAAAGGATCCGGTGCAAATCATGGCCTGGCGCGAAACTTTGGATTATTTAGAGAAATGTTGTGACGCCTGTGAAGAGGTTTCTGAAGTCATTGAAAGCGTAATGATGAAGAACTCATAAACGAAAAAGCTATTCGCTCTCAACCCCTATCGGGAGATTTATTTCACTAGAGGAGATTTGTTTAGCCCGCCAGGAGAGTTGTTACCAATTTAAGCTGCAGATCAAAGCCAGGCTCACCGGCGGCGATCTGCTTTTTTATGAGCTAGGGAGTAAATGCTGCCTAAATATAAATCATTGGATCTGGGGGGATTTGCCAGTGTTTAACTTACATACTAGCACAGGTAATGATTGAAGAAGGATGGTAGGAACTTCTGTCAAATAACATAAGAGTGGGGTAGAACAGAACCTTTTATGTCTGAATGAAAGGAATGTGAGCAATGCGTTTAATCCTCTGTGATTTAGAGAGTGCTGATTTGCATCGTCTATTCCCTCAGCCCTTAGATGAAAATGGGACTATTCTTATCCAAAAAGACGGTAAGATCCACAATTGTTTAGGCTGTTTCGGGTGTTGGGTCAAGACGCCCGGCGCTTGTGTCATCCGGGACCAATATGGCGACATGGGGGAACAGCTGGCCAAATGTTCTGAGCTGCTCATTATTAGCCAGTGCTATTATGGGGGCTTTAGTCCATTTGTGAAAAATGTCTTAGACCGGAGTATACCCTATATCCATCCCTATTTCGTCATTAGGAATGGACGGATGCACCACCGGCGGCGGTATAAGAACCATTTTTCGCTCCAGGTCTGGTTTTACGGTGAGGATATCTCCGCCACGGAGAAACAGACCGCGAAAAAGGTAGTAGAGGCCAATGCCATTAATTACGATTGCCAGATCTATAGCGTTTCTTTTGCGCCCGGCATTACAGAAATGGAGGGACAGTTCTGATGAAAATTGCTTTGATCAATGGTAGTCCCAAAAAGAAAGACAGCGCCTCCGGTCTTGTTTTAGAAAATTTCAAAGCTTTTTTGACGGGTGATGATCAGATCATCACTGAACTTCACTTTTACCGACCGCAGATTAGCACAGAAGAAGTGGATAAGCTTATGGACTGTGATGCCCTGGTTTTTGCCTTTCCCCTCTATGTGGATGCCATCCCCTCCCATTTGTTGCGTTGCCTTCGTCAGTTGGAATGGGTTCTCACGGCGCTGAATGGCCGGGAGATTTTGGTTTATACTATCGTAAACTGCGGGTTTTATGAAAGCCAGCACAACGAATTGGCAATTGAAATGATGAAGAATTGGTCGGTAAGAGCGGGGCTTAAGTGGGGACAAGGCTTGGCCATCGGCACCGGTGGCATGCTTAATATGCTGGAAAACATCAAGCCTGGACAGGGACCGTTTAAAAAAATGAAGAAGGCCTTCAAACAACTGGCGAATCAGATTCTAACCCGTTCTTCGGCGGAAACGATCTATTTCACCGCGAGTTTTCCCCGCTTCCTGTATAAGCTTGGCGGGGAAGCGGGCTGGCGAAAGGCGATTAAGGAAAATGGGTTGAAGAAGAAGGATTTGTTTTTACAAAAGTGAAGGCGTAAGGAGTTCATCGACAATGCAGCCATTCCTGAAATGGGCGGGCGGAAAACGCCAATTAATCGCCCAAATTGCGCCCTTTGTTCCTGAATTAAGTAGTTGTACATATTT
>DOID01000058.1:23126-23838 GCA_003511465.1 Bacillota bacterium
CTGATTACCATCGGCGCTCCGCAGTCCAAAAAGCAGCCCGGTTCATTTACTTAAACAAAACGTGCTTTAATGGTTTATACCGTGTGAACAGCAAAGGCAATTTTAATGTTCCGTTTGGTAGATACAAAAAGCCCGAAATTGTCAATAAAGAAGCGCTTACTGAAGCCCATGCCTACCTGAGGCAAAGCAATATAAGGCTCTTGAACAACAGTTTTGAAAAAGCAGTGGCCGATGCCAAACCGGGTGACTTTATTTATTTTGACCCACCATACGACCCGCTGAATAAAACTTCATCATTTACCAGTTATGCACCAGCGGGTTTTGGTGAAAAAGAGCAAGTGCTGCTCCGAGATGTTTATCAGGAATTGAATGCCCGTGGCTGTAAAGTTTTGTTAAGTAATTCGGATACCCCGTTGATCCGTGATCTATATCAGGAATTTAAGATTGTAACTGTGCGCGCTAGTCGGTGGATTAATGCCAAGGCGGAAGGTAGGGGGAAATTGAATGAAGTTTTAGTGGTTGGTGATTATTACGGCTAGTACTCAAAATCTTAAGTGACGAGAAGTGCTGAAGGAGGTGGACAAGGAATGGAAACTAGAATTGCGGCGATAAGTATTATCGTCGAAAATTCAGACGCGGTGGATCGACTCAATAATATTTTGCATGAGTATAATTCATATATCATTGGGCGGTTGGGGGTGCCTTACCGGCA
>DOID01000058.1:24080-31224 GCA_003511465.1 Bacillota bacterium
TGGGAAGTTCAGACGGTACGGGAGGGGTTGGCATGACTAAGCATTGTCATGGCGAGAGTTACGAAAATTGTATTGAAAGGGTGCCGATCTTCAGCAGTCTATCCCAGGATGAGATGGGGGAAATTGCGGCGATTACAAAGGCGCAAACCTTTGACAAGGGGGAAATTATTTATCGGGCTGGGGAGCAGGGGGGAAAGCTTTATGTGTTGCACTGCGGTCAGGTGAAAATTTCCCGCTTGAGCGCCGAAGGAAAGGAACAGGTCATCAGGGTGCTTGGCCCCGGTGAGTTTATGGGTGAACTATCCCTCCTGAGCGCTTTGCCCATGACTGATTATGCGGAGACTTTGGCCCCTACTACCATGTGTCTGATTGAAGGTACCCGGTTAAAGGAATTGATGAAAAAATATCCCTTGATCGCCTTTAAGGTTATGGAAGAGTTGAGTAAACGACTGGAGCAGGCAGAAAAGCTGATTCAAACGATTAACCTTAATACAGTAGAACAACGCTTAGCAGAGGCCTTATTAACCTTGTCCGATGGACGGGATACAGTCGTCTTACCGATGACGAAAGGGAATTTTGCCTCGCAGCTGGGGATGGGCCAGGAGACTTTAAGCCGAAAACTGGCGGCTTTTCAAGCCGATGGCCTAATTAGGCTGGACGGACAACGTAAAATTAATATTCTTAACCGGGAAGGGCTGACGGAGATCAGTGTGAACGGGAATTAAGGAGATTTGGATGGCGAAACTATGCATCGACGACCTTGAGATTGAGGTAGTCCCGAAAAAAATAAAAAACATCTACCTTTCCGTCCGTCCTCCCGACGGTCATGTGCGCATGAGCGTGCCGGCTAAAATGGATCAGGAAACGGTCAGTTTTTTTGCACGCTCGAAGTTACCATGGATTAAGAACCAGCGGGCCAAGATCTTGGCCCGCCCCGCCCAACTCGTGCCCGAATATGTCAGTGGTGAACACCACTTTTTGTTTGGGGTCAGCTATGAGCTAAAGGTGACCGCGCAGACCGGTCGAACCCAGGTGGAACTGGATGAAGATCAACATATAAACTTAACTGTTCCCCCTGGTAGTACCCGGGAACAGCGGCAAAAAGTAATGATGGATTGGTATCGCCGGCAGTTGAAAGCGGTTATACCCCAGTATCTGGAGAAATGGGAAAGGGAGATTGGTGTTGCGGTGCGGGAATGTCGTGTGCGACGGATGAAGACGAAATGGGGAACCTGTAATATCAGGGACCGTCGGCTTTGGCTCAACCTGGAACTGGTCAAGAAAAGCCCCGCCTGCTTAGAGTATATCATTGTCCATGAACTGATCCACTTGTTGGAACGTTACCATAACGACCGTTTTTATGCGTATTTAACCAGATATTTGCCTACTTGGAAACAGTTGAAAAAAGAGCTGAACTAAGCAATAATCACTAGCGCCGTGATCTGTGGGGGGATGAAATGAACATTTTAATCATTGATGCACAGGGCGGAGGTATTGGCCGACAAATTGTCGCGGCCATCAAACAGAACATTCCGGAGGCAGTGCTTACCGCCGTCGGAACGAATAGCGCTGCTACCACTGCCATGCGCAAGGCTGGCGCCGACAAAATAGCCACCGGCGAGAATGCCGTGCTGGTCGGCTGCCGAAAGGCGGACGTCATTATTGGCCCAATTGGGATCGTAATTGCCGATTCATTGTGGGGGGAGATCACCCCAACCATGGCGGTCGCCGTTGGGCAAAGCAATGCGAAGAAAATCCTAATTCCGCTCAACTGTTGCGATAATATTATCGTGGGCATCCACGATCTTAGTATCGGACATCTCATTAAAAACATGATCGATAAACTAAGCGAAATCCAATCCCAATTGGGGAGTTAAGTTCGTTTTTAAGGGGAGGTGGGCAGGGTTGACGAAAAAGGCGGAGAACAAGATTGCCGGTATAATGCGGCTTGTTCTTGTTGGCGTGATTATTCTAGCCCAACTATTCTTTTTGGCCTTAATCATCAGGCAGTTGAAGGCTAATTCGGTTATTTTATATTTTGTCTTGGAATTATTGGCCGTCCTGGCCGTTTTGGGACTCCTTGACCATTACCAGAATTCCTCCTATAGAGCCGTTTGGCTGGTTATTATCCTCGTCTTACCGGTTTTCGGCTATATCCTTTATATGCTGTGGGGAAGGGCGGCCACCACCGGAAGGAAGAGTGTAAGCACGCAGGAGACGCTAAGACGTACGTCCCAGTTTTTGCAGCAGGAACCGGAAGTTTATGCCGCCTTAGAACAAGCTCACCCCGGGCGAAAAAGAATGGCTAGTTTTTTAATCCGCGAAGGATTTCCATTATACAAAAACACGTGCTGTCGGTATTTTCCCCTGGGTGAGCTTCAGTTTGAACAGATGTTAAAAGACTTGGAAAAAGCTGAGCGTTTTATCTTTATGGAGTACTATATCCTGGCTGAGGGTAAGCTTTGGGACCGCATCTACGAGGTTCTTAAAGTCAAAACCCGTCAAGGAGTGGAAGTAAGACTTTTATTTGATGATTTCGGCAGCATTATTACCCTACCCAATGATTTCATTCAGGAGATGAAGAAGGAAGGCATTCAAGCCCTAGCCTTCAACCCGGTTCACCGTTACATATCACGCCTGTACATCAATTACCGGAATCACCAGAAAATCGCGATTATTGATGGTAATATCGGTTATACCGGTGGCACGAACCTGGCTGATGAGTACGCTAATATCTATCCCAAGTACGGACACTGGAAAGACACCGCCATCCGCTTGGAAGGAGATGCGGTTTGGAGTTTGACCGTCACTTTTTTGCAAATGTGGGAAACGGAAAACCGCAAACAAGAGGATTACTGTCAGTACCAGCCAACGGTGAATATTCCTGGTGATGGTTTTTACCAGCCCTTTTCCGATGGGCCGGTCAATAACCCGCATAATCCAGCTGAGACCATGTATCGGCAATTAATCTCCAATGCCAGAGAGTATGTCTACATTACCACGCCCTACCTTGTAATTGATGATGCGATGGTGGAGACGCTTAGTACGGTGGCGAAGGCCGGGACTGATGTCCGGATCATTACCCCGAAAATCTACGACCATTGGTATGTGCATATGGTTACCCGCTCCAACTATGGACAGCTGATGGAATCCGGGGTGCGGATTTGGGAGTATAGCCCAGGCTATATGCATGCCAAAACGATCATCAGTGATGACGACCAAGCGATTACCGGAAGTATTAACATGGATTACCGCAGTTTTAACCTGCAATTTGAAAATGGGGTTTGGCTCTGTGGAGCGCCGGTCTTGAAAGAAATTAAAGAAGACATCTTGGCCACGCTTGCGGTGAGCGAAGAGATTGATTTGGAGTCTTGGAAACGTCGACCCTGGTGGGTTAAATTCCTTCAAAACTTCCTCCGTTTGTTTGCGCCACTGTTTTAAATTAACGCTGAAAAACTCCCCTTTGCGTAGACACCTGAAAACAAAAGTTCAGGACTACACAAAGGGGAGTTTTTTGTGCAAAGGCTGTTTTAGTCATGACAGTGCTTGGCCACTCAGCACCGATCATGGCCTTTGGCCATATAATAAAAGCAAATATTAGCCGCGGGTAAAACTCTTGGTGGCAGCCAAACTGCCAGAGGAAGCCTTGAAAGGAGCGCTCCTAGTGGGCTATGCCGAAATTACATTAACTGCCCTCCCCATCGGTCAGCAGGCACGAGTTGTTAATGTGGGAATGCAGGGGTTAACCCGGAATCGTCTTTTGGATCTGGGGTTGGTTCCTTCGTCCCTAGTTAAAGCGGTTCGGAAAAGTCCGGGTGGGGACCCGGTCGCCTATAAGGTCCGGGGTGCAATTATTGCTTTACGGTCAGAGGAAAGCCGACTGATTACAGTCTGGCCGCTGGATTAAGGAGGAATGAGCGATGAATTGCCAACACGTAGGAACCCTTAAGGTTTTATCCAAGCTAAACCAGGATAAATCTGATGCGGTGATTGCACTGGCCGGGAATCCCAATACCGGCAAAAGCACTGTTTTTAACGGTTTAACCGGACTAAAACAACATACCGGGAATTGGCCGGGAAAGACCGTGGTTTTGGCTAAGGGAAACTACCGTTATAGAAACAAAATTATTACTTTGGTGGATTTACCGGGGACTTATTCTCTGCTGGCCAATTCCGCCGATGAACAAGTAGCACGGGATTTTATTTGTTTCGGGAATCCGGAGGCGACCATCGTGGTGGTGGACGCTACTTGTCTGGAACGGAACTTAAACCTGGTTTTACAAGTGATCGAGATTACACCGCGAGCGATCCTTTGCGTCAACCTGATCGATGAGGCCAAACGGAAAGGGATTGTTATTGACTTTCCTAAACTGGAGGCGCTATTAGGGATCCCAGTCGTCCCGACGGCCGCCCGGGATAAAGTAGGACTCGCTGCTTTAAAGGAAAGTCTGCACCAGGTGGTTTTCGAGCACAAACAACTGCAGCCCTTGTCGATCCGCTATCAAGAACGGATTGAGGTGGCGGTGGCCACAATTCAGCGGGAAATCGAACCATTCCTCCGGGGGAAAATTAACAGCCGCTGGGTAGCATTACGTTTACTCGATGGGGACACCACCCTTATTACCGAGATCTTAAACTACATCAGCGGTACGGGACCGGATAGTTGGGAACAAGGTTCCAATGAACTAAAGGCGGTGAAGTGCTATGAGTAATGAGGAGAACTGTTTTCAGGGGATCGTTGCGCAGGCACAAACCGCCGGTGCGGAAGTAGGGCCGGTCCGGGATCAGCTGGTGCTTGACCTTTACCGTCAAACCCAGGAGATCGCCAGGCAAGTAGTAAAACGGCAAGGGAAAAAGGAGGACTTTGACCACAAAATTGACGATTTTGTTACTTCCAAATATTTTGGGTATCCCTTGATGCTGACGCTCCTGAGCCTGATCCTTTGGTTGACGGTTAGCGGAGCGAATTATCCTTCTCAACTATTGTCTAATCTTCTTTTTGGTTTTGGGTCGCATTTGACTGCATTCTGCCAATGGCTAAAGGCGCCAGACTGGTTGCACGGGATCTTGGTTTTGGGTTTGTATCGTTGTATGGCTTGGGTTATCTCGGTAATGTTACCGCCAATGGCGATTTTTTTCCCCCTCTTTACGTTTCTAGAGGAGTTGGGGTATTTACCGCGCGTGGCTTTTAATCTGGACCGGGGATTTAAAAGGGCGGGTGCCCATGGAAAACAGGTTTTAACCATGTGTATGGGTTTTGGCTGTAATGCGGCTGGGGTTACCGCCTGTCGGATCATCGAATCACCACGTGAACGGTTGATTGCGACTCTGACCAATAACTTTGTACCGTGTAATGGTCGTTTTCCCACCTTGATTGCTATGGCGGCGATCTTCCTTAGTGCGCTGGTGGGAACAGCTAATAATTTACTTACCACCGGTTTAGTGGTTGGAGTGGTGGTCTTTGGAATCCTGGTGACGTTACTGATCTCCAGGTTGTTATCGCAAACACTACTGAAAGGAGTTCCTTCCACGTTTACTCTGGAACTCCCCCCTTACCGGTGGCCGAAGATGGGAACATTATTGATTCGTTCCGTCTTGGATCGGACCCTCTTCGTTTTAGTCCGTGCGGTAGTGGTGGCTGCGCCAGCCGGGATGATTATTTGGATTTTGGCCAACGTTTACATTGGTGAAGTAAGTATTATCGGGCATCTAGGCGGATTTTTGCAGGGATTCGGCTATCTTCTTGGTTTGGATGGCTACATTATCCTCGCTTTTCTGCTGGGCTTACCCGCCAACGAAATTGTGATCCCGATTCTGATCATGAGTTACCTCTCCGAGGGGGTAATGGTAGAACCAAGTAGTATTGAAGACCTCCACAGGCTCCTGGTGGCAAATGGTTGGACCTGGCTGACCGCCTTGAATATGATGCTGTTTTCATTGCTTCATTTCCCCTGTGCAACCACTTTACTCACCATTCGGAAAGAAACGCAAAGTTTGAAATGGACGGTTCTAGCGGCGTTAATCCCGACCGGCGTCGCCATCTTGGTTTGTTTTCTCGTTGCCCAATTGGCAAGGGCTTGTGGTCTGGTCTAGGTTCTGGAGGGGGGATTTGGTGTCGATTGAAATGGTTTTGACGGAAAGTATGGAAGATTATTTGGAGATGTTCTACCGGATCGTTTCCGAGCAGGGTTATATCAGGCCGATTGATCTGTCCAATGCCATTAATGTCAAACCTTCGTCCGTTACGCGGATGATCCAAAAACTGGACGAGGTAGGTTTCATCCGCTATGAAAAATACCGGAATATTGCGCTCACGGAGAAAGGGCTGATCTATAGCCGCTTTCTGGTCTGGCGTGATGAAAAATTAAAGGAGTTCTTCCACCTCTCCACAGAGAATGTCCGCGTCGAAGAACAGGTCGAAGGAGTTGAGCACTACATTACCCCAGCAACGATGAAGTTCATCCGAAAACTGATTATTTACTTTAAAACCAATCCGGAGCGGGTTACCGAATTAGAAAGGGTCGAGTGTGATTCGGATTACCCGGATCATGAAGATTTAAGGTGTTTGCGGGCGTGGTTGTTCCGGCATTCCGGTTAGCGGAACAACCACCCCCCTCTCCGAGCTTAATCCGGTTCCACTACCAGTTCCGATAGGATCGAATCAACGATCAAATTGTCAAACTTTGGTTTAAATTTGTCATATTCCGCTTGACTCTTAACCGTCCAGCCTAAAAGGGGTACTCCCCACCTTTTGATCGCTTTCAACCTGGCATCGGAAGTATTATTTACTTCATAGGAAATAAAATGGGGACGGCTCTCGAAGTTGAGCAGCATATTTTTTAATAAAAACCTTTTATACCATGGTAAACGTGTTGTTCCGGCAGATTCGACATCGTTATCACTGACCACAAAGCTACCGGCAAGTTGTCCCCGTAAAATCGCCGGGGCCTTTTTCCTAAACCATTTAAGGGTATAGGGATTAAAGGACTGAATGGCATATTGCCCCTGATACTCTTTTAACTCTTCATAGAGCAAGCTTTCCATTTCCCCAACCTTACCCTCGTTTTTAATTTCAATCAGGAGTGGAACCTTACCGTCAACAAAGGCGAGGACCTCACGGAATAAAGGGATTGTTTCAGCAGAG
>DOID01000076.1:0-854 GCA_003511465.1 Bacillota bacterium
ATGTCCATTTTGTTGAGCCACACTACGATGTGGGGAACGCCAACCTGACGGGCGAGAAGAATATGCTCGCGGGTCTGGGGCATCGGGCCGTCGGCGGCGGAAACCACTAGGATCGCTCCGTCCATCTGGGCAGCGCCGGTGATCATGTTCTTAACGTAGTCGGCGTGACCGGGGCAGTCGACGTGGGCATAGTGTCTTTTCTCGGTCTCGTACTCAACGTGCGAGGTATTAATGGTGATGCCCCGCTCTTTCTCTTCCGGCGCTTTGTCAATCTGGTCGAAAGACATGACTTGGGCTTGACCTGACTTGGACAGGACCAAGGTGATCGCTGCCGTTGTTGTCGTTTTTCCGTGGTCAACGTGACCAATTGTGCCAATGTTCGCGTGCGGTTTTGTCCGCTCAAATTTTTGCTTTGCCATTTTCTAATCCTCCTTGCTAACCGATATGGGTAACACAAATATGAATTTATTCTCCCAAAAACAGAAAATTCCTTCATCCCAACGTTAGATTCTCCTGACCATCACTTATTTAATCCAATCCGACCCGGACTTTTTACATGATCAAACACTACATAGCAAAAAGCTTACATGAGCTTTAGCCAGTCTAAATCTGGACGAACGTAGTTATTGTTGGGAGAAAATAAAAAAAGACCATCCGGAATCGATAGCCTAAAATCACTAATGTATATGTATGGATCAATGTTAATCTGTTCTTTCGGTAATAATGATGGAGCCCTCAATCAGAATCGAACTGATGACCTCATCCTTACCATGGATGCGCTCTACCTACTGAGCTATGAGGGCTTTGGTTGCGGGGGGAGGACTTGAACCTCCGACCTCCGGGTTATGAGCCCG
>DOID01000076.1:1009-4367 GCA_003511465.1 Bacillota bacterium
AGATTTACAGTCTGCCCCCTTTGGCCACTCGGGAACCCCTCCGCAAGCCACAACGTAAATTATACTATAGCTTAATTATACTGTCAATACCATTTTTGAATTTGTCGCTGGTGAGTTTTGGCTTTTAAGCTTTAAAGTTGGTTTCTTCTCTTTTTTCCAAATACCGCTCGAGTTTTCTTTTAACTCTTTGTAAGGCGTTATCGATCGACTTGACGTGCCGGTGCAGATCATGGGCAATCTCCTGATAAGAACGGCCATCCAAATAGGCAACTAAGACTCGCCATTCCAAATCGCTCAAAAATTCGCCCATTTTGTTCTCAATGTCCACATACTCTTCGCGACTGATCACTAATTCTTCCGGATCAGTCACTTTGTTCCCGGAGATTACATCCATCAGCGTTCGATCGGACTCTTCGTCGTAGATTGGTTTATTTAACGAAATATAGGAGTTTAAAGGGATGTGTTTCTGTCGGGTGGCGGTCTTAATGGCCGTGATAATCTGACGGGTGATACAAAGTTCGGCAAAAGCACGGAAAGAAGCAAGTTTATCATGGCGAAAATCCCGGATCGCCTTGTAAAGACCGATCATCCCTTCCTGAATGATATCTTCCCGATCGGCTCCAATCAAAAAATAAGAACGGGCCTTAGCTCGTACAAAATTTTTGTATTTATTAATCAGATATTCTTGAGCACCTGCATTACCTTGTCTGGCGGCCTCGACAATTGCTTCATCCATCATATTATCATAAGCTTCGTAGTTTTTTTGTGCATTGGCCCCCACTTACATCGCCTCCAGACAATATAATAAGTTTTAACAGAGCTCATTTATTTAACATTATACAACAGGCGATTACAGCCGTCAAGGAATTAAAGTTATTTATGCCGTCGAGAGCTGGATTTATTACATAATATCCGAAGTTTAGTGACCTTTTGTTACTCAGCCGACTGGGTACGACGGCGCAGTACTTCATAAACCAAAATTCCGGTAGCCACGGAAACGTTTAACGAACTAACCTGGCCCTGCATGGGAATTTGCAGGATTAAATCACACTTTTCCCGTGCAAGTCTGGAAAGGCCTTTTCCTTCACCGCCCAGCACTAAACATAAAGGCAAGGTCAGATCAAAGGGTTCCGTCCATAGATTCGACCCGTCCTGGTCGGCACCGATTACCCAACAACCCTTAGTCTTTAGTTCTTCAATCCCCCGGACCGTGTTCTTAACTCTGGCCACCGGAAGATAATTCGCCGCTCCGGCCGACGCTTTCAGCACAGTCGCATTCAAACCGGCGGTCCGCCGCTCCGGTAGGATTACACCATGTGCCCCGGCGACCTCTGCGGTACGGATAATACTTCCTAAATTGTGCGGGTCTTCTACCCCATCCAGTAATAACAGGAGTGGGTTTTCCCCTTTGAACCGCGCCGTGGCCAAAAGATCATCGACCAGCACTGTAGTTAGGGGTTCAACCGAGGCCAACACTCCTTGGTGTTTATGGGTCGTCGAGAGCCGGTCCAACTCTTTTTTATCCCAATACACCAAAGGAATAGCCTGATCCCGGACGTAAGCCTCAATTTCCTTGATTTGTTGGCCGTGGGCTTCGGTGGCAATGATCACTTTTTTAATATTACGCCCTGCTTTAAGCGCTTCGAGCACCGGGTTACGTCCTTCCAACAGTTCCTCCCGTTCATGCGACGCCATGATCCGCTTCCACCTCTGCTTTTTTGTAAGGCTCACCGCAGCCCATTGCCCCTTCGGGGCATTCACCTCGAACCAAACAAGGGGGACCGGATTCTCGGAAGAGCAGGGGGGCAGCCTTCATTACTTCACTCCGCACCTTCCAAGCCAGTTCACGGATCTCCCACTGGGCCCGGCGACAACAGCGTAAAGCAAAAAAGTGCAAAAGACTACGGGCATTCATGGTCATGATCAGTTGGGTCTGGCAGGCATTGGGCAGCAAATAGCGGGCGTCTTCCTGCGGAATTCCTAGCTTGATCAGGCGGTCATAGGCTTCGTGGATTTGCCCCATGATCCGATCAAACTCTTCCTGCGCCGCCAGATCGCCGGCCACCGTTGGGGGAACAACCACCTGAAAAGTCCCTTCGTTAATATAGCGTTGGGAGCGCTGGGAGTAAGAAGCGATCCGGTGGCGAACCAACTGGTGACTCAAAGACCTACTCACCCCAGCAATTGCCAGCGTAAAAGAAACATGTTCAAAGGGGGAATAATGGCCGTAACTCGAAAGTTTAGTAATAAACTCCGCTTGTTTTTCCGGAGAAAACCCCTCCCACACCTCCTCAGCTGCCCGGGGTGAATAACAAAGCCGTGCCGCCGTCGCCACCACCCGGTCGGGTTCGGGAGTATGGGTCAAAAGTTTTACGTCCATTATTCCTCCTCCTTTTGCTTGAGCGAAACTTTCGCCGGATCCACGCTACTATTTCTCTTCTTAAGTTCCGCTTTTAGATAAGCGAAGCCCGCAGCGATCAGTTCGTGCATCCGTTCTTCCCGGCCGGTTAAATACAAATAGCCCAGTAAACTCTCCCAGGCCGTACTGTAACGATAAGTGACGGCATTGGTATGAGTAGGAATATGACCGCTCTTTTGGTTCCGGCCGCGACGGATTAGATCTTGCTCTTCCGCCGTCAAACGGGGAGAAATGTAGCTCACGATCCGAGCCTGCGCTTCTGCTCGGACATATTTGATCGCCTCACGGTGCAATTCTCCGGTATTATGATAAGCCGGATCCAAGATCAGTTGTTCACGGACGTAAACCTCATAAAGGGCATCCCCCAAGTAAGCCCAAAGCGACGGGGATAATTCATCTGCTTTTGGCATCACAACAACTTCTTTCTTCTTCGATTCTAACTAAGGGCTTTTTGCGTAAAAAGGATACAACGCAAAAAGCTTAACTAAAGATCTTCACTTCGCCGTACACCCCATCAAAACCAGGCTTTACTTCAAGTAACCCTTGGCGAACCCGGCGCACTCCCTCGGCCAACTGCTCACCACCGGTCCGGGCCAGCTCCGCTAGGGGGGTCTCGCGCAGGATGTGTAATTCCGAGCCATGACAGGCCAGCAGCTTTTCATAAAGCCGTTGTACTTTTTGCGATCCCTCGCCCCCGTTCACTACAGCGGCAACTATTGTCACCAGCGGTATTAAGCGCTGGGCAGGACGGGCGGTCGGGGGTTGTCCTTCCACCGCCCGGTCAGCCAACTGGGTTATCCGGTGGAGCACCCCGATGGTAACCCGCCGACCACAGACCGGACATTTTCCCCCGGCCTCATAAGTTTGTTCCGGCGGCCAGCTCAGTCCACAGGCCCGGTGACCGTCCCAGTGGTATTTCCCTTCTTCCGGGAAAAACTC
>DOID01000076.1:4454-6122 GCA_003511465.1 Bacillota bacterium
TTCCCTTCTTCCGGGAAAAACTCGATAGTTCCTAATAATCCGGAAAATGGTCTACGGAGCGCTTGGCGGAGACCGGGATAGGATAGTTCCGTGCCAAAACACGTCGCCTCCCTGCCTAGTTTAGCTGGGGAATGGGCATCGGAATTGGAGACAAGGGCATAATCATCAAGGATCCCCAACCGCCGGTTCATCGCCGGGTCGGACGAAAGTCCAGTCTCGAGCACTTGAATTTCACCACTCAGGTCTCCGTAACATTCTTGGATACTGTTGAAAGCAGAGTTCATGCCAAACACCGAATAGTGGGGGGTCCAGATATGAGCAGGGATGAGGACTGCTTCTGGAACCACCTCCAGGGTGAGCGCTAACAAGTCCCGGCTATCCATTTTTAAAATCGGCCGACCGTTGCTGGTCAGAATCCCATAAGGTGCGTAGCGGGCGGCCAGCCTTTCCGCTGCTTCCAAGCCAGGCAGTAAAATTAGATGATGTACCTTCCGCGTTCTTGCTTCCTTTTTGTAAATGGTACAGACTTCCCCCGCAATCACAAACCGCACCGGTTTGGTCTGGGGAAGATTAGGCTCCGTTGGCCGCTGATAGGCCGGTTTTAACCGCCAGAGGCCATCTTCCGCTTCCTCTAGTTTAGTCCTAAGTTCAGCGCGCCACCCGGGGTGGGTAAAATCACCGGTCCCGATTAACGTTAATCCTTTCCGCTGCGCCCAAAAGGCTAGTTGTTCCGGATTGGCATCTTTACTGGTCGCTAGGGCGTAATGGGAATGAAGATGCAGATCGGCCCAATATTTCATCGGCGGTATATTCCCCTTCTTCTTTTACCTTGTCCATATTCGTATTATAACAGATTTTACCGGCGAAAAATGCCTTCGATCAAAAAAGCTCCCCTTAAGTCTCTTCCATTGAAGTCAACTCCGTAGTCTCGGGGTCGGAGACAGGTTTTGTCACCTCAACATCGGGTTCCTCAGCTGTTTCGTCCGGAGCAACTTCCGCTGTTAAGCTCAAGGCATGCAATGCAGTTGGCTTCTGTAGATACTCTTGACAAAGATCCTCCGCGACTTGGAGCAACTGGTTAAATTTTTCGGACGCTAATCTTTCCGGTTGGGCACTTAAAATTGCTGCGGCCTCCGCTTCATCCGTCGCTACTTCCCGGAGGGCAGCGTTTTCCCGCGCCATATGATCCATGACTGTTTCCGTTAGTTCTTCACCCCACTTCGCATATTCACGACCGGAATGGGGTCGACCGTTTCGTAAAAGTTTAATCGTCGCCTCCAGCTTTCCTAAGGAAGCTCTGATTTGTTCATGATCGCCTTGCAAGCGCTCGGGTAAAGAGTGATTCAGCTTACGAAATGCCGCAAAAGCAAATTCCTCTTCCCGACTCATATGGTCTTGTTCAAGAAAGTCCCGCCAAAAATAGAGTAAGTTATCCAGATGCACGATATTAACCCCCTTGGCCTTGTTCAGCCGTTCTAAAAGTTCCTTTTGAACCTGGAGTAGTTCCTTAATCCCTTGGTGTTCCAAGGCTATTCGTGCAAAGTATTCCATAGTTCCGCCTCCTTTATTTGGGCTTTTTGCGTTGTCATTTGATTCCACTATTTCAGTACAATATATTGATAGCCTAACTTAAGCCAAACACTATATATTGTACCAGAATCTTCTTTA
>DOID01000071.1:0-794 GCA_003511465.1 Bacillota bacterium
TTAATTGAGAGGTATTATCAACGCCACTATGTTAACATCGATCGGGAAGAGTTTGATAAATGGCTTGAATCGTTAGTCCCACCAACTGTAGATATTGTAAGGGGGAGTATTTATAGGTCACATGTAGTACATAAGGAATTTGTCAAGATTAGATTTTCAAAGGGAATTGAAGATTATGAAGTAAAGGTAAAAATGATTATAGGTGCGGATGGAGCTTTTTCAAAAGTTAGGAGAACTTCTTTTCCAAACCAAAATGTTCCTAAGAAATATGTTGCGGTTCAAGAATGGTTTGAAACCTCCCAGAATGTAAACTATTATGGAGCGATATTTGACAGGGAAATAACCGATTTTTATTCATGGATAATACCTAAAGAAAATTTTCTGATCGTTGGCTCCGCATTACTTCCTAATAAGGACGTACATAAGAAATTTGAGTTATTGAAGCTTAAGCTAAAAGACTATGGATTTGAACTTAATAAAAGCATTAGAAAAAATGGCGCATACATACTGAGACCTCAAGCTGTAAACCAAATTCAGATAGGTAGCGGACGAATTGGCTTAATTGGAGAAGCAGCAGGCTTTATTAGTCCAAGTTCCGCAGAGGGACTTAGTTATGCCTTTAAAAGTGCATTAGCACTTTCTAATGCTCTCTCGGAAGGAATTGAATCCTGGCAAGACTTATATAAAAAAAATACAGCTAAATTACGAAGGAATATTATACTAAAGAATTTAAAATCGCCATTTATGTATAATACGATATTACGGAAATTCGTTATGAAATCAGGATTAAAAAG
>DOID01000071.1:979-9946 GCA_003511465.1 Bacillota bacterium
AGGTTAACGGAGGGGTTGCTGTGACTCTAATTGCCATCTTCTTTCTAGTTTTTGCTCTCCTGATGTTAGCGAGAGTTCCTCGCGGCTATCAAGCCGTGTGGTTAGGATTAACCCTTTTCTCCTTTGGCTGCTGTATTCTGGGGTTAATAAGTTATATCACCAGATTTGGTAATTATCAACTAGAAGGATTAGTTTTGACATTAGAACAACCAAGTTGGGCATGGCGCTTACTGACCAATATTCCATTAAATATATTCATCCGCTTCCGTCTATGGAGTGCGGCTTTATTTGTGGTTGCAATGATTGGATTTGCTTTCTCCTATTCCACGAAGAAATGGAGAAAGCTGGATTATGGTTTTTTCAGTTTTATCCTTCTGTTAATAGCCGGTTTATTGTGGTTTTACGATCCGGATCATCTTTTTATGCTATTCAAAACTGGCAGTGCATTGCTGGGGAACACTGCCGCGCGGGAAAGATGGGAAGGCTTGGTGTTGTTATCAGACCGGATCGCTTTGCTGCTAATTATTGCCTTTCTTATTTTGGCTTTAGGTAAGATTATTCTCGTCTGGCGGAAGACCAGTATTCTACAGAAAAAGGCTCAAGCTCTTGGTGTGGCGGTAGGTACAGGCATCCTCTGTATCTTCTTTAGCGTCCTTTTTCTCTCCGGGCCGGTTGGGATCTTAAATGCTCATACGATGGCTAATACTTTATTACCAGTCGCCAATTATCCGATCTTTGATACCACTTATCTTCAAGCCTTACCTTATGCCGGACTAATCGCTTTCGGTGCGGTGATGCTCTCGATTTTTCGTTACGGCTTTTTAGGTACCTGGCGGGTAGGAACACGGGAGTTGGATCGACAGATTAACATGGCCAATCAGGCGGTGAGGTTATCTCTTCATACCTTTAAAAATCGTTTTTTGGCGATCGAGATGGCAATGAAAATGGCTGCTAAAGATCTAGAACCGCTTGGGAATGACGAGGTTATCAAAGCCCGCTCTCAAGTGGAATGGGTCCAGAACGTCTGTGTGGAAGCTTTGACTCAATTAAATATCTTACATATTCATTCCAACCAACTGCAGGTTAATATTAGACTCCTTGCTTGGAACGATCTTTGGCAAGAAGCTAAACATCGTTGTGCGGGCCGTCTAGAAGGGATCATCATTAGGGAGCAGTGTACTACGGATGAAAAATATGTCATGGGCGATCGGGAATACTTAATCGCGGTCTTGGAAAATCTGTTGCAAAATGCGGTAGATGCAATGATGGAAAGAGATATCACCCCCTATATTCTGGTCGAAATCGGTTGTGAGTATGAGTGGGGGTATATTCGAATAACTGATAATGGCTTAGGGATTTCCAAGGAGAATCTACCTAAGGTTTTAAGTCCCTTTTTCACAACGAAAGCAACGAAAAAAAATTGGGGTTTGGGGTTAGCCTTCTGTCATCGGGTAATTAATGCCCATCGCGGTTTTCTAAACATCTGGACTTCACCTGGAAATGGCACTACTGTTGAAGTTGTGATGCGGTGTCGAGAAAAACTCGACACTTACCCGAAACACCGATGGAAAAACCGCTTTTTGTTGAGAAAACATCCTCCTACCCACCAGTGCAATTATGGTGGATAATAAATACGTTAATATATTATTAAAGGAGGATGTTGTCTATGTTACGCAGGAACACTGTTTCCATGGTCGTTCTTGTCCTGGTGATCGGTCTTTTGTCCGGCGTGGGTTTGGCCGCAAAACAAAAAGTGACGCTCTGGTCTTTTGCGCCAAACAACATTATGGAGTGGGAGGCTAGAAAAGCTGATATTGATAAAAAGTTCGATATCGATCTAGTCATTGAGGAAGTCCCCGAAAACGCCTTTGTCCAGACTTTGCAGGCCGCGATGATGGACGGGACCAATTTCCCCGATATCATTGAGTGGAGGATCGAGCAAAACCAGATCTTAGATGCTGATCCGAAAAGATCGCTGGTTATCCCCTTGGACAAGTACGTTTCTAAGTCGGACGCCTTCAAGAAGGTTCCAGCTGGTCGTGTGGCTTGGACCACTTATGGCGGGCATGTCTATGGCTTGCCTCATGATGTCCATCCGGTTGTCTTGCTCTATAATGATACCCTCTGGAAATCGGTTGGCGTTGATATGGCTAAGATCGAAACCTGGGATGAGTTTTTTGTCGCCGCCCAAAAGCTAACCGCTACCAAGAAAGACGGTAAACCTGTGCATTACGCATTGCCGTACGACGGTGGCGGGCTTGGCGCTACCATGTGGATGATTTGGCAACAGACCGGCGCGGAAGTTTTAGACAAAGATGGTAAACCAATCTTTACTAACCCCGAATTTACTTCCTTCACCAAGTGGTGGGTTGATAAGGTTAAATCCGGGATGTTGGTCTCCTGGGACTGGGGTAATTTCGGCGCTTTATTGGCGGATGGCACGTTGGCCGCCTACACCACTCCCGATTGGTATATCAATCAAGTCGATGCCGCTGCCGCGGAAGGAAAATATCAGTTCCGTGTCCGCGACCTACCACTGTACAAAAAGGGTGGACCGAGGACTTCTTCCTGGGGCGGAAGTTTTATGGCCATCACCAGAGGGTCCAAAAAACAAGATCTGCTCTACAAGGTTATGGAGTATATGCAGTATGACGAACCGTCCCTTACTTCTCGGTATGTTGATTCGCAGATGGTTCCGCCGTTCTCTTCCGTATGGAACGACCCTGCCTTTAAACAAGCGGATCCGCGTTTTGGCGGACAAAAACTGGGCGAGCTCCAAACCGAACTGGCTGCGGAGATGCCAGGTGTTAATAGTGGCGATATCTTCTGGGATGCGGTAAGTACTGACTTTAACACCCAATTCACCGAGATGGTAGCCGGTAGAGTAACTGTGGAAGAAGGATTAAAAAGAGCTCAAGATGCGGCTTTGAAACGGTTAAAGTAGTAACATAAGTTAGGGTTTTTTCTAGACGGTAGGGAAGACTTCCTTCCTTACCGTCTATTCCCATGAAAGGAGCTGAACCCGATGAGTTCCACCGTTGCTGTTCGCAAAAAACATGGAGGCAAGTTTTTTCGGTTTTCAAAGATTGAACCATATCTATATATTGCCCCATTTATGCTACTTATCATCGCCTTTAATTTCTACACTTTTTTTATTGGCGGTAAGATGGCCTTCACCGATGCCCAGGGGATCAACGTTGGCGAGTGGATTGGTTTAGAGAACTTTACAAGGTTAATCTTTAATGAGCCGGATTTCTGGCCGGCGATTGGCCGGACGTTCTTATATACCTTTGGATGTTTGGTGACTCAAATCCCAGCGGCGTTTTTATTGGCTGTAATCTTAAATTCCACTATTTTCGGGAGAATACGCGGTTTTTTACGGGCTTCATTTTATGTGCCAGTGCTGATGAATTCGGTAGTGGCTGCTCTTCTCTTCCGGATGCTTTTTAATAAAGATACCGGAATGGTTAATTGGATCTTAGGGCTGCTTGGTCTCAACAACAACATTGACTGGGTATTTAACCCTGCTTATACGATGATGCTAATGATTGTTGTTTCTTTTTGGCAGTGGACCGGTTATCATATGGTTTATTTACTAGCCTCCTTGCAGGCGATTGATCCGACCATTTATGAGGTGGCGAAGTTAGATGGGGCTAAACCTTTACGGACAATGTTCAGTATTACCCTGCCGCTGCTTCGGCCCGCTTTTACCTTTGTGATGGTCATGTCGGCCATTGGCGGGATGCAACAGTTCGCCTACTCTTATATGCTTTTCCCCAACGCTGGTTACGGTCCAGGTATGAAGGCGTTAACTGGTGTTCCTTTTATTTATCGAATCGGTTTTTCCAACAACTTCGAGTTTGGTTACGCTACAGCCGCAGGTTGGTTACTCTTTTTGTTCATTTTAGTAGTCAGCCTTTTCCAACTGCGTTTCTTTGGGCTTGGCCAGGCGGATGAGGTGTAGAGAGAGGAGGTATGAGGATGTATGCAATTGTAAAAACAGAAGAGAAGGGTAGTTTAATTGTGCAAAAGACCCCTAAAGAGCATAGAAGGGGAAAGGGAAAGACGATCAAAATCATCGCCATTGTCATGCTGGCTCTGGGTTATTTGTTTCCCCTGATCTGGCTTTTAGATACTTCTTTCCGACCAAAGGTTGAGATTTTCAATGTCCCTCCCCGCATATTCCAAGCGGCACCTTGGGTTACTTTTAAAAGTTACTCCTTTTCCAACTTTACCCTGGCGTTCGAGAAGTATCAGGTGGGCTTAGCTTTGATCAACTCAGTTCTGGTTACCGTATCCGCGATTCTCCTCACTTTGATCGTCTGTTCGCTTGCTGGTTATGCTTTTGCTTTACTAAAATTTCCTGGTCGGAATGGGATCTTTTTTGTTATTCTTTGCACAATGATGTTACCGACCATTACTTTACTCGCACCTTATTTCCGTGTAATTCGTGTCTTAGGTCTATACAACAAGCATTTGGGAATAATTATTCCTTATGCAGCTTCAGCTTTTGGGGTCTTTCTCCTTCGTCAGTATTATATTAGACTTCCAAATTCCCTGATGGAAGCAGCAGTGATGGATGGGGCGAGTCATCTTCGAGTCTGGTGGCAGATTATCCTGCCCGTCAGTAAACCGGTCCTCGCTACGCTGGCCATTTACCAGTTTACAGCGATCTGGAACGATTTTCTCGTACCGTTGCTTATTTTAAGAAATAAAACACTACATACCCTCCCCATAAAGTTACAAGCCATAGATAGTGTCAATGTGGCTAAGGATTATGATGCGATCATCGCCACGAGTTTCATTGCGATCATTATCCCAATTGTAGTTTTCCTTATGTTTCAGAGACAGTTTATAGAGGGTATATCAGGAAGTGTTAAGGAGTAAAAAAACCCGTTGATAAATTGGGGTTTCTGTAATAAGGGTCACTAAATCAAGTGACCCTATTAACACATTTGAGGAGAAAAGGAGCGGAATAAATGGCAGCGAAAAAGTGGGGGTTAATTATAATCATCATGATTAATTTGGTCTTTAGTTGCTTTGCTTCCTCTCTTTGGGGAATGGATTCCGCTAGGGAAAAGACTGGTGAGGAAGTATTCATTAATCAGGTTGGTTACCTGACAAATGCGCCCAAATTCGTAATATCCGCTAAAGCAGCGGGAGAATTTGTGATTTTCGATGAGAAGGAAAAGTCCATATTCCAGGGGGCGCTTGAACCTTTTGCTGATCCCACCTCCATGCAGACCGTATGGCGGGGGGATTTTTCTTCCCAAAAGATCCCAGGCGTCTATCGGATATTTATTCCCGAGGTAGGCTGGTCCTATCCATTTACGATCGATCATGCTGTTTATAATCAAGTTTTAGCCCTAGGAACACGGTATTATTATCTCCAACGTTGCGGTATAGTTCTGAATGACGACAGCTCCGGTCTCTCCCATCCCCTTTGTCATCGGCAAGACGGTGTCATGGCCAGAGCTGATGCTTTTAATCAAAAAGGAGATATTATTCCCAGCATGGGAGGTTGGCACGATGCGGGTGATTACGGCAAGTATACAACGACAACTACGGTTACAGTCGCTCAATTATTAGCCGCTTATCAACTATGGCCGGAGAAATTTGTCGATGGTCAATTCGGGATCCCTGAAAGCGGTAATGGAAGACCGGATCTTCTGGACGAAGCGCGGGTTGGAATTGAGTGGCTTTTTACGATGCAGCGTCCCGACGGGGCGGTCTATCATAAGTTATCCGGGCGCTATTGGCCGAATATCGGAACATCACCTGATTTTGACCGACAACCCCGCTATATCTATGGAATTTCCACCGCCGATACAGGGAAATTTGCGGCGACGATGGCTATTGTTGCCCGTGTGTTTCAGGGAATGGATCCGGATTTGGCGGAACGGGCGGAGCAAGCGGCTAAAAAAGCCTGGGGATTCCTGGCCGAAAATGAGTTTATCTGGGACCATTCAGGCTTTGACGATCAGGGTTCCGGCGCTTACGGCACCACTGATGATTGGCCGGATCGGATTTGGGCGGCAATGGAACTAGGTGTTTTAACCGGTGATGATTCGTATGTTTCGGCGGTCATTAACGAGGAAAATACTTTTAGACGACCGTACCAGCCAACGCCCATCAGTTGGTCCGACGGGGCTCTATTGGGATTATTTCATTATGCATGCGAAGAGGGTGGTCGACCGGAACTCAGCGCGGAGCTTACGGCAATGATCATTAAATTGGCTGACCATTACTTAGCGGCTGTTGACCGTAGCGGTTACCGCTACACTTTAAAGTTTAATGAGTTTGCCTGGGCTTCGAATAAAGAGGCCTTAAGCCGAGGGATTACCATGTTGCTCGCCGCCGAGCTTAAAGCGAATCCTCAGTATCAGTTGGCGGCCTTAGCCCAATTGGATTTTGTTTTAGGTTTTAATCCGCTCTCCCAATGTTACGTCGCAGGTTTAGGGACTAAAACAGTTAAAAGCCCCCATCATCGCCTGGTGGTGGCTAGTTCAAAATCGGTCCCCGGTCTTTTAGTTGGCGGCCCGAATAATCAGGCGGAATCCGGAGTGGAACCAAGGGACCGAGGTCCTTTTAGTTATCAGGATGCTACGCCTTCTTACTCCTCAAATGAGACGGCGATTGATTATAATGCTGCTTTAGTCTTTGTCGCTTCCGCTTTTGCCGCAACTCCCGAGTGAAAACAGGAAAAGAAATGAGGATGGGGAAATATACAATAAAGCGCCAGAGGAGATGGTCTGTGGCAATCATGTGTTAAGGAAGGGGTATGGTTATGGGGAAAAAGCGAAGACGGATTCTTCTTTTGGTGTTATTGTTTGCCTTCTCATCCTCTTCAATCTTTGCGAAATCAAAGGTAAAACTTAAAATGTGGACTCATCATCGGCATATGGGCTCATTTTTACAGAATACGGTGAAGATCTTTAACCAGTCCGTCGGCCAAGAAAAGGGGATCGAAATCTCCCTCCGGATTATCGGTGATGATGCCTGGAGTACTTTTCAAGAAGCCCAAAGGCGCGGTGACGGACCGGATTTATACAGTAGTGGCTTTATTACCGGTTATGCCAATCCCTTTATGGAAGGTGCGGTTGCCGCCCTCGACGACCTTCCCGGTTTTGAAGAATGGAAAGCGCAATGGCCTGAGTGGTATTGGATCGAAGGTCTCACCATGTATCAAGGCCGAATCTATTCGATTCCCATTCAATTATTTAATTCCCGCTTAATTTATAACAGAGATCTTTTTCGAGCGGTCGGCCGAGATCCGGATCAACCTCCCCGTTCTTATGAAGAACTTAAAGTGATTGCCCGGGAGATTACCGCCCAGATGAAAGGGGAAGCTTTTGGTTTTGCCTATTGCGCGGCGGACTCCTGGCCCATGGAATGGATGCCTAGTCAGTGGGCGGAAGCGAACGGTGATCCGGCTTACTGGGATTGGCATCGGGGACAATGGGCAATGGAAGGTTATCGCCGTGTCTTCCAGTTAATAGTGGATTTGCAGCAGGAGGGTATGCTTTTCCCCGGTGCTGTTAATTTGACTAATGATGCCCTGCGAGCCCAATTTGCTGAAGGGCGGATTGGGATGATGATGGGTGAATCATGGGATGTGGGAGTGTTCATGGATCAGTTCCCCACCAAATGTGATTGGGCAGTGGCGCCCATTCCTACCTATGATGGAAAGTTCCATGGCAAATCCCGCGCCATGTTGGTGGGTGGTTTTTGGAATATTAATAACCAGACCCGGTATAAGTTGGAAGCCTGGGAGGTTATTAAATGGTTCAGCCAATATGAAGTGCGGGGACTTATGTATGAACAGGGAAAAAATATTGACTCGGATCCAGTGGTGGTTCGGGAATACATCAAAAATCCGGTCAAAGTCAGGGGTTTTGCCGAGTTTGCTGAAACATTGGATCAAGACTATCTAGCTACTTATCCTTATTTACCTGATTGGCAAGCGCCGTCAGAAACTCCATTCTCAGTTTTACAGGACATTCTTCTGCAGGGCGGTGATTTAGCTTTAGAATTAAAACGAATCGATCAGTTATGGAATAATGCGCTTGATCGTTATTACAAAGACCATCCCGATTATGAACGGGGATGGAATATTTACCCTAGTTTTGACCGGACGATCGGGATTTTAGGTTCACCCCAAGTCACAGCCCCAGGCATTTTTGATTCAAAATTGTTTTTAGAGGGGGACGCTCGCTAGAATTATTAGGCGAAGAGCTACTCTCTATTGTATTCCTTTTCAGGGAGGTTAGAGTGTATGCCACAGTCGACAATTAAGGTGATTATTGCCGATGATATGCTTCCTATTCGTGAATACTTGGGTATGGTCTTAGGTCATGAACCGAATATGGAGATCAGCGCCATGGTTGGTTCTGGTGCCGAGGCAAGAAAAAAGGCCTTAGAGCTCATGCCGAATGTGGTACTGATGGATCTGGAGATGGAAACCCCGCGGGCGGGAGTGGAAGCCATCCGTGCATTGTCGAAGGAGGCGCCCTCAATACGGTGTGTGGTTTTAACCCATTTTGAAGATGATGAAACTGTTTTTTCCGCTTTTGAAGCGGGCGCTGTTGATTATGTTTTAAAGAACTCTTCGGCCGCAGAAATTTTAGAAGCGGTGCGTTCGGCCGCCCGAGGGATGTCACCGATCCGACCTCGGCTCGCCCAGATGATCCGGGCCGAATTTCGGGCGATGCGCACAGAACGGACGGCTTTAGTATCAACTTTGAACATCGTATATAAGCTGACTCCGACCGAACTTGATATTCTACAGTTGTTAGCAGAGGAAAAAACACAGAGCCAAATAGCGCAAATTCGGTTTGTTGCCCCTTCAACCATTCGTACGCATGTAGCTAATATTTTAAAGAAATTTGGTGAATCCTCGGTAAAAGATGTGGTTGCTCGCCTACAAAAGTTGGGAATCTTCGAGATTTTTTGGAATGAGTAAAGGAC
>DOID01000166.1:0-2420 GCA_003511465.1 Bacillota bacterium
AAATCTTATTATACGAGGAGTGTGGTACTGATGAAAAAGATCATAATTCTTTGTTTTGCGTTGCTCTTCCTATTTAGCACGACTGCGGCAATGGCGACGAAAGAGGAGGTTCGAGTTCCCACTAAGGTTAAGGTGATTAGCCAATCGTGTATGGCGGAGAGGCTTTGTATAACGGTTATCGATTTGGAATGTAATGAAGTTGTAGTTATATTTTATTCCGTACTGGCATCTGGCCTATTTAAAGGGAGTTTAAAACTGAATAATCTCATTAGAACCGGGATGTTTGTGGAGCCTGATGAACAGGCGTATGTGATCGGTCAAGACGCGCCTTTTGTGGAAGGGAATGAACAAGGGAAGGAGCCAAAGTTCCCGAGATGATACGTTTTTGGACGATAAGGCTGTAAGCAAAGGCAATTTTGCCCTTTGCTTACAGCCTTTTTTTCTAGAAATCTATAATTACCAAGAGAAAAACTATATTTTGTCTGGTTGAGGATAGAAGACATTTCCATTAAGATATAATTGTAAGATATTTATAACATCCGGCCTCTACCCGAAAGAAGGGTTTTCCAGTGGAGCTTAACGGTTTCGTGGAAAACAACTGGTTAACGGAAAAAAGTAAAGGAGTGGATGTCTTGAAACGGAAAAGCCTTTTGGTACTGTTACTGATCATTATTACGGTAACAGCCACCGGCGCCCTAGTTTCGGCGCAGCAAAGGAAAGCGTTCACCGTATTTATGGGTGAAGCCTTACCTGATTACCCTGGTTCCACAATTGTTGGCGATATCATCGATAAAGAAACCGGGGTCAAACTGCAAAGAGAATATTTGGTGGGGGACCTCGAAACCAAAGTGGGCTTGATGATCGCCAGCGGAGAACTGCCTGATATGCTAATGGCGGCCCACTTTACCAGCCTTTTTAAGGATGCTGGCTTGTTAATTCCCCTCAATGATCTGGTGGAAAAACATGCGCCTAATATCAAGCGGCTCTATGCCAAGCACTGGGAGCAACTGAAACAGGAAGACGGTAATGTTTACTGGCTTCCGATCCAGGCCACCCCTTACGGTACTGATAGTTCCCGCTATCCGGAGCTGGGGTTCTTCATCAATAAGAAGGTTTTAAAAGAAGCGGGATGGCCGGTGATTAAAACCTTGGATCAGTACTTTGACCTGATTGAAAGCTATGCGAAAAAGCATCCGACGCAGAACGGCGGGAAGACCATCGGTTACGTTACCCTCTTTGACAGCTGGAGAAGTTTTGCGACCACCAATGTTCCCCAGCATTTAATGGGATACCCCAATGAGGGCGAATTCGTACCGGTCTTGGAAGACGGTAAATACATTGTCCGACAATACCATACTTCCTATGCAGCGAAGGCCTATTACAAAAAACTAAACGAGATGTACAACAAAGGCATTGTTGATAAGGAAACCTTTGTGATGAATTATGATCAGTATATCGAGAAGTTAAGTTCCGGACGGGTGCTAGGCACTTTTAACCAATATTGGCAACTCCAAGAGGCTCAGGAGATCCTCCTCCGTGATGATCCAGAGAACATTTTTATCCCCTTCCCGGTTGTCGTGGATGAAATGGTGGAGGAATACCAACGGGATATCCCTTATATCCAGGCAACCCAAGGCATGGCGATCACCACGGCTTGTAAAGATCCGGTTGCCGCCATCAAATACCTGGATTATTTGATCCGGGAAGAAACTCAGCACTTGATTCAGTGGGGAATCAAAGGTGTCCATTATGAAGTCGACGCTAACGGCCATTTCTACCGGACGGAAGCCCAGATTAAGATGTTTTTAGACCCCGACTGGGTACGTGATGTCTTTGGGCGGCAATATTATTATAATTCCTTCCCCAATTTGCGGGGCATCGACGAAGACGGGAACAGTTTCATGCCTGACCGGCAACCGAACCTGATTTACGCCGACAGTCAACCCACCGAAAAAGAGGCGATGGACGCCTATGGGGTTAAAGCTTTCTCTGAACTCTATAATACCCCGATCGACAAAAAGTACTACCCACTCTGGACTGTTACCGTGCCAGCGGGTTCGCCGGCCCATATCGAACAGACCAGGATGAAGGATATTTTAAACGGTTATGTTCCCAAATTAGTAATGAGTAAACCAAACAGCTTTGAGAAAGTCTGGGATGATTATGTGAAAGATATCTCCGGATTAATGAAAGAACAGATCAAAGTCTATCAGGAACAGATCGACTGGAGAATGGAGAACTGGTAGATGATCCTCCTCTATACATAGCAAAGAGGGCGCTTTCACGGCGCCCTCTGCCAATTAAACAAAGCTTTTTGCGTTGTACCCTATCTAAAAGGTCCCAATACAGTGTTCGACTTATATTCAAGGGAATTGTCCTTTAAGGCAATTCCTAGTGGGCTATCAATATATTGTATTGGG
>DOID01000166.1:2498-8777 GCA_003511465.1 Bacillota bacterium
AACAACAACGCAAAAAGCCCTAACATGATTAAGGAGCGTTGAAGACAGTGAAAACCCCTGTTTTAGCGGGCAAAGTAATACCAATGAAGAAGAAATCTTTCTGGGCGACTCTAAAGAAACAGAAAGTACTCCTTTTCATGTCTATTCCTTTCATCATTCATATTATCGTCTTTAAATACATTCCGATTTGGGGATGGACTTTGGCTTTCCAGAATTACTGGCCAGGGAAAGGCTTTCTTCAGCAGGTGTGGGTCGGTTTGGATAACTTTCGCTGGTTATTTAACGATCCCGTCTTTTACCAGGTGTTGCGTAACACTTTGGCGATGAGTATTATCCAATTAGTCTTTGGGATGCTTTCATCGATCACTTTAGCGCTGATCATTAATGAGGTCCGGATTGTAATTTTCAAGAAAACCGCCCAGACCATCTCCTATTTACCCCACTTCATCTCCTGGGTGGTGGCGGCCAATCTGGTCCGTGATCTTCTCTCCACGGATGGAGGTATTGTCAACGAGGTATTAATGAAGCTGAAGCTGATTGAAGAGCCCATCATGTTTTTAGGCATCCCTAAACTCTTTTGGTGGATTATTGGCGCAAGCTATGTTTGGAAAGAAGTGGGGTGGGGCGCCATCATTTATTTAGCTGCCATTGCCAGTATCGACCCGAATCTCTATGAAGCCGCTACCATTGACGGTGCCGGGCGATTAAGGCGGATTTGGCATATTACGCTACCGTCGATTCAGCCGATCATCGTTATCCTTCTGATCATGAATATGGGTTATCTCTTAAGCAGTGGTTTTGAGCAACAATACTTGTTGCAAAACGGGAGGGTGATCGATTACGCACGGGTTTTCACCATCTACGAACTGGATTACGGTATAAAGATGATGCGCTACTCCTTTGCGACAGCGGTTGGTATTTTTCGGAGTGTCGTTAGTTTGGTTTTAGTTTTTGCCGCAAATTACCTCGCCAAACGACTGGGCCAGGAAAGATTATTATAGGGGTGATCCGATGAAAAAGCGCAGAAAACACTGGACGAAGGGAGATCTGATCCTTAATTTGGTGGTCTATACCACCCTAATCTTTCTGGTGATTGTCACCCTCTACCCCTTCCTAAATACGCTGGCGGTTTCCTTCAACGACGCCCTGGACAGCGCGAAGGGAGGAATCTATTTACAGCCCCGGAAATTTACCCTCTATAATTACCAATCCTTATTGACCCGTAGCCAAATCTTTCATGCTTCCTTCATCTCGGTGCTCAGGACGGTACTCTCCACGCTGTTTTGCACCTTCTCCACAGCCATGGTCGCCTATACGCTCAGCCGGAAGGAATTTGTGCTGCGCAAACTTTTTTCTTTCATTTATGTCCTGACCATGTACATTGACGGGGGCCTGATTCCTACTTATTTTCTAATGAAGGGTTTGGGTTTGACCAACAATTTCTGGGTCTACGTACTACCCGGATTGGTTACGGCTTTTAATCTGATTGTGATCCGAACCTATATCAATGGGCTGCCGGAAAGCCTGATCGAAGCAGCCCGGGCCGATGGGGCTGGAGAATTTACGATCTTCGTCAAAATTGTGCTTCCCCTTTGCAAACCGGTGCTGGCCACCATCGCCCTTTTTGTCGCTGTGGCCAACTGGAATTCTTGGTTTGATACCTTTTTGTACAATTCCTCCAACCCGAAACTGAGTACTCTGCAATATGAATTGATGAAAGTCTTACAAACCGCCAATAGTATGACTGGTTCCCTAGAGCAGGCCTTGTCCCAAGCGGCCGCGGGGACGGTCAATACGATTACACCAAGGGCGATCCGGGCAACGATGACCGTGATTGTAACGGTACCGATCGCGGTGGTCTATCCCTTCTTGCAAAAATATTTTGTCCATGGCTTAACTTTGGGTGGGATCAAGGAATAGGTGACGGGTTTTCATGCTTGTGCGGAGTGGCGATCAATCATGGTGATTGAAGAAAATGGGATCTTGTGGTATAAATAAGATATTCACAATAACTGATTTTTAGAGTAATGGGGCAATGAACACCAAAAAGGCTGAAGGAGTCAAAGATGCTTATTCTGTATGATCTCAAATTAAAGTATAAGCTCTTTCTCGTCTATCTTTTCTGTGTTTTTTGCCCTATATTAATTATTAATCTTATATTTTACCGTCATATGGTAACTAATGTCAAAGCCATCCAACAGAACTTTTACCGACAGGCCGCGCAACGAACCATCAGCGGGATCGAGAGTGAATTGAAAACGGTGACTTCTTTATGTAACAGAATTTCCTTTGATAAGACCCTCTATGAAATGCTGGATCAGGAATTTCCCGCCGACCTCGCCTATGTGGAGACTTACTACAACTATTTTTTGAACTATCTATTCATTAACGGGGAGTCCTATCGTCAGATTAATAAGGCGGTCCTCTATACCGATAATGACACTATTCTCCATTCCGGTTCAGTTTTTCGGATTGACGAACGCATCAAAAGCGAAGGTTGGTTGGAACAGGTGATCGAAGATCCCGAGAAGAACCATCTTCTGTACGGGGAAACTTATCATAAATCAGATAATTCCATCATTACCCCGCTTTACGTAGTGAAAGTCCTTAATATATACAAGGGACTGAATCGCTATTTGAAACTTATTCGGTTCAACTTGAATACGGAACGGTTGATCAATATCGTGACCGCCGAAAAACTAAAAGGCGGGATTCTCGTCGTTGACCAGCAGGGAAAGCTTTTGTTTGCCGACCATAAACAGGCCCCTGACTGGCAATTAGAAGATTATTTACGGAAGCACAAAGGACAGCTGGTCACCGAAGAAATCCCCACCTTCGAGTGGACTTTGATTAGCCTGATCGATCAGCAGGAAATCAGCAAGGCATTACAGGAACCGCGGAATAACATTATCATGCTAACGACCATCAGTTTATTGGTGGCCTCGGTCATAATTGTGCTAATTTCCCATTCCTTTTACGACCGGTTAAACTCCCTGTCGGAGCATGTCAATAGTCTAGACCAGAAAGATTGCCAGCAATATACCGGGCCCCAGGGCAATGACGAGATTGGTATCTTAATCAAGGCTTTTAATAAAATGGTGGTGAAGATTCGCAGTTTAATCCATGATGTTTATGAAGCTAAGCTGGAACAATCCCGGATTAAACTGGAGAAGAAACAGGCCGAGTTAAATGCGTTACAGAGTCAAATGAATCCCCATTTTTTATATAATACCCTGGAATCCATCCGCATGCGGTCCGTGGAAAAAGGGGAGAAAGAAACAGCCGAGATGATTAAACGGTTGACCCGCTTGTTTCGGAGGATGAGTCGTTTTCAGCAGGAATGGGTGACCATTGAAGAAGAGATTGGTTATATTGAAGATTTTTTGGCGATTCAGCAGTACCGCTTTGGCACAGAATTTCAGTATACGATGGAGATCGAGCCGGCAGTTTTGGCGTGCAAAATACCCAAATTGGTGATTCAACCTTTTGTGGAAAATGCTTGTTTGCACGGGATTGGAGGCACCGATCGGGTGGGGCGGGTTGGAATCAACCTCCAATTAAGCGGAGAGAAGATCTTTTGTACGGTTCAGGATAACGGGATCGGTATTTCTGCGGAAAAATTGCGGTGCCTTTGGGCTGATATGAAAGCTGCGGAATCACGGGAGACGAATATTGCCATCCGTAATATTTATCAACGTTTAAGCCTCTATTACGGCGAGGATTTTAGCCTCGTGATCGACAGTACGGAAGAGGAAGGAACAACCATTACTTTGGTTATTCCGGTGGGGGGAGTGGAATGTATAAAGTCATGATTGTTGACGACGAACCTAGTATCAGAACGGGGTTGCCGAAGATCATCGACTGGGAAGCCTATGACTTTTCCATCTCAGCGGTCGCGCGCAACGGTGATGATGCCGTGCATAAGTTGGAAAATAATTATCCGGATCTAATTATTACCGATATCAAAATGCCCATTCTAGATGGTTTTGGTCTGATTCACCATATCCGTAAGGAACTGAACGACGCCAAAATGTTTTTTATCATTTTAAGTTGCTATGATGAGTTTAAATTTGCCAAAAGGGCTTTGCAGTATAATGTGAAAAGTTTCCTCATCAAACCCGTTGACGAGGGGGAATTGATTACCCTGCTGGGTGAGATCCGGAAGGAATTGTCTCAAGAAAGTACGTTTGCTGATTTTTATTACGGACGGGTGGAAGCCTTCAGCCATCACTACTTGGCCATCGAGGAATTTAAATTACTGGCTGAGGCCATCGAAAACAACCGGACAGCCGAGGTAAAAATGCTGATCGCCACGATCTTCCACCGGTTTGAACTGGAAAAACTCCATCCTAATATTGTCCGAACCCATCTGGGTAATTTTCTGATTAACATCTGTACTCTGGTTAAAGAGATGGGCGGGACGGTTGAGGCTATTAACAGTAAGGAGAGATTGATGGCGGTCCATATCAATAACCTAAATGTCACCCGTCTCCAAAATCTTTTCGTAGATTTAGCCCTCAATTGCGCCCAATACATTAATGATTTGAAGAAATCATCCAGTATTGTCAATCAAGTCAAGCAGTATGTTGAAAAGCATTATGCAAAAAACCTCAAACTGAAAGAAATGGCCGAGCTCCTCTATATGAACCCCGCTTATCTCGGACAATTATTTAAAAAAGAAACCGGGATCCTCTTTAATCATTATGTGAATGATAAACGTTTGCAAAACGCGAAGAAATTGCTACTCCGCACGGATTTACCCATTTACCAGGTGGCTGAACGGGTAGGCTATCAAAACGTGGATTATTTTATCTGTAAGTTTAAAGAGCGCGAAAACTGCACCCCTCTGGAGTATAAAAATAGCCAACGCAAGTTTGAAAAATTTAGCGAAAGACCAAGGGGATGGGCGTAGCCTCACCCCTTAATCCCTCCGGCCATAATCCCCGAGATGATGCGTTTTTGGAAGATGATATAGATGATAATCATGGGAACAGCGGCAATTGTCGTCCCAGCCATGAGCATTTCGTATTTGGTAAAGTACTGGCCTTGAAAGACTTGTAAGCCCACTTGAATTGGCATTAATTCCTTCCGGCTGAACATGATCAAGGCCCACAGGTATTCGTTCCAGGTGGACATGGCAGTAAAGATTAGCACAGTCATCCAGGACGGTTTGGAGAGCGGAATCATTATCCGGCTAAAAATCCGGAACTTACTGCACCCGTCAATAATGGCGGCTTCTTCAAACTCCTTGGGAACGCCCTCAAAGAAGCTCTTGAGAATAAAGATGGAAGTGGCCAGTCCGCCGCTGATCAAGGGGAGGATATACCCGATACGGGTTCCGGTCAGTTGATACTTGTTCATCAGTAGATACAAGGGAATGAAAGAACCGGGAATTGGGATCATCAGGGAGCCAATGAGAATATAGAAGATTATTTTCTTGCCAGGAATCCTCAAGCGGGCAAAACCATAGGCACCCAGGGTGGAAATGAGCCAAACACCAAGCATCGTTAAGGCAGTGTAGAACCCACTGTTGAAGAAGTACACCCCAAAATCCGCTTGTTTCCAGGCGGTAATATAATTATCAAAGCGCCATTCCTTAGGAAACAGACTGTAACTGGTAAAGGCCTCTTGCGTTCCTTTGAGGGAAGTTGAGATCATCCAGAGGATGGGGAAAAGGCAGATTAAACTAACCCCAAGTAAAAACAGTTCTTTGATGATGTTGAAATTTCCGGTGGTATATGGTTTTCTTGATCCTGAGTCTTTCATCTGCATTTCCAGCTTGACTTTACTTTGCTCCTTAATACTTATCATTAAAAATCCCCCCTATAAACAAAACAGTTGTTAACGCTACAGCCAAACCCACCACGCTCATATCCCTTAATTATTGCGGCGGGCGGCTTCAATTTGGAGCATCGACAAAATCAACAGAACCAGTCCAAACAGGGTAGATAACGCGCTGGCGTAACCGTAATTATGGCTCCTAAAGCATTCGTTATAGATCGTCATCACCGGTACCTGAGTACTGAAACCAGGACCACCGTTGGTCATGGCGACAACCAAAGGAAACATCTGCATCGCACCGAGGACAGTTAGGATCGTCACCACCGTGATTACCGGGCGTAAGATCGGGACCACGATCCGCAACAAGATCTGCCTTCCATTAGCGCCGTCTACCATGGCGCTCTCAATAATTTCCCGGGAGATGCCCTTGAGTCCGGCGAGAAACAGGAGAAATGAATAGCCGAAACCACTCCACATGGAGGATACGGAGACCGCGAG
>DOID01000166.1:8959-13273 GCA_003511465.1 Bacillota bacterium
AGATAGTTGAGAATTCCGCCGTAGGGATCAAAAATCCATTTCCAGATGTACCCGACGACGAGTGGCGAGAGAATGGTCGGGATGTAATAGACTACTTTATACAAGCCTTCAGCTTTGGCACCCCGCTCAACTAAGAAGGCTAAGAGTAGCGAGAAGGATTGCATGACGACCACAGCGATGAACGCGAGTTTAAAGGCGTTCCCCAACGAAATCCACCACTGGGGATCACCGCTGAAGATTATTCTGAAATTACGTAACCCCACCCACTCCATGTTAGGAGACATTCCGTCCCACTTGAATAAGGATAAGTGGATCGTACGGAGAATCGGATAGAGACTGAATAATGAAAAAAAGATGATGACCGGTAAGATAAAGAGAAAATTCCCCAAATAATCCTTCGTTCGGCGTAAGGATTTTTCTCCCCAGTACTTGACCATTGTTCTTCCCCCCTGACTTAAGCTTTTGCCATTAAGTAACTAATAAAGATGAGGCCTGCGGGGCGGGAGTGTTTTCCCCGCCCCAGAGCCTTGAACCAGCCCTGCTTATTTTAACAAAGCGTTTTTCCAAACCTCGTTAATCTCTTTTACTACTGCAGCCGGGGTTTTCTGGCCCAACATGATGGATTGGATCCCGCGGATAATGGTCGTATCTACTTCGCCGGGTCGGCCCACAAGACCGACATTGGGGATGATCCGTCCGGTGTCGTCGGCAAATTCGCCGATCCCACCCTCCAGCTTAACTTTTTTCGTTACTTCACTGCTAGCCGGTAGGTTGAAACTTTCCATCGCATATTTGCCCTGTTGTTCCGGGGCGGTGATCCATTTTAGGAAATCCACAGTTTCTTTCCGGTATTTGCTGTCCGCATTGACACAAAGGACCGCACCATAGCCACCCTGCACATAGACGGGATATTTACCGGCGGAGGGCGGTAACATCGCTCCCACGCTGGGGATCAAGTCAGGATTGGTATTTTTCAAGACACCAAAGGTCCAGGAACCGTTATACATCATAGCTGCTCTGCCCATGGCAAAGAGGCGTTCCGCATCGGGGTTATCCCAAGTGGCCATCCCGTCGGCGTACATCCCCGCATCACGCATATCGGCAAAGACCTGGAAGGTCTTGACCCAGTCTGGATCGGTAAACATTTTACCTTCGTTCTGGGCGGCTAGCATGCCTGCTTCGCCCATGATGTTCCAGGCGTAAACTTCCCAGAGGCTGATCCCAAGCCACGTACCAAAACCGGCGGCAAAGGGAGTGATTCCTTTGGCCTTCAGTTGTTTACCGGCGCTGATAAACTCCGACCAAGTTTGGGGCGGATTGTTCGGATCAAGACCGGCCTTTTTGAAGAGGTCTTTGTTGTACAGAATCTGCATGTTGTTGGAATCAAGGGGTAGTCCGTATAAACCTGGTGCTGCTCCGTAATGATTTCCTTCGGTAAAACTGATATTAGCTAAGAGGGACGGGATATAATTCCCACGTTCGGCTTTGGACACGTCTTTGTCCAGGTTGTACATGCCACCTGCTTTAATCCAGCGGGCTTTGGCGTTGATCTTGGCTGGGTCGGCGCTGCCGTTGGAGACATAGATGTCCGGCGCTGTACCCGCCTGAATCGCGGCTTCAATTTTCTGTTCTACTTCCTGATCGCCAGGGAACAATTGGACATCCACTTTGACACCGCTCTTTTTCTCATACTCGCGGGCAAAGTCTTGCATTAATTCGTGGCGATCGGTTAAGTAATGCCAGAAGACAATGGTCTTTCCGGCGCCCAGCGCGATGGGGGCGAAAAGGGCACAGATCATACTAACCAATAAAACCAAGGAAAGGGACTTCTTCATAATTTCTTCCTCCTTCATTTTTTGAGATCATGGGATAACAACTCGTGGGACCCTTTGTTTTCCAGGCCTCACCTCCAACGCTTTATCTTCTATCTAAAACCACGGTAATTTTGATTTCCTGCCCCGGAGGTAACTGCGTGATTAATTCCCGTTTGATCAGCACCTGCTCTCCTGGGGCCTGGTCCTTAAGCAAAAGGCCGTTCAGCTTGACCACCCCAATCTGATAGGTGCCATAATCAAGAAGCTTTGGGTTTTCATAGGTCACCGTTAGTTTGCGTCCCGCAAAGACCGTGGTGATCGACGAGGTGTTTGCTGCGGGGAAATCTGCTTTGGTTAATTTGGGCACCAAGCATAAGTCCCCAAGGATACCTTTCACCCCGAAGGCTTCTGTTACCAGTGTTAATAGATACCAGCTGGCGGAACCGGTTAGATAATGGTACAAACCGCGGCCTTGATTATCCATATATTCGGGGATCCCCGGGTAGATCCGGCACTGAGCAAAATCGCGGCAATGACGGTAGAGGGTAGCTAGGACGAAATGGCCTTGGTGGACAAAACCCCGTTTATATAAGGCATAGGCATACATGATCGCCATGTGGTTGAAGACCGAGCCGTTTTCTTTGTGCCCATAAGCGTAGGCAAAACCACGCCCCAGCTCAAGCTCATGCTCGCCAAAATCGGTGTTCAGACGGTACCCACCGGCTTTTGGGTCTAACAAATACTGGTCGGCCGCTTGAATAATCTCCTGCACCTGGCTGGTGGTGGCCACGCCCGACATCACGGTAAAAACCTGACCGGTTAGGGTCATCCTGACCCCGGTTGGATGGTCGCCTTCGACACGTTTGCCATCATTGTCATAATAGCCATTGAACCAGGCAAAGCCCTTCGCGTTCTCCAGCCATTCCTGTTTACGCAGGTGCTCCATTAGCCAATCGGCTTTGGCGGTTAAATCGGCGATTAAATCATCGATTTTCACCTTCACTTTTTTGCCGCCAATGGTATGCTGGCAAGCGTCGAAGTATCGATTGAGGAGCGTTCTTTTCGCCACGACCGAATCGTAGTCCAGCTTACCGTGAAGTGAATCGAAGAGGATCAACATTTCAGCCGCCAATTCGATGGTCGTGCAACCTTCACGGTCACGGAGCGCCTGGAGTAAGCCGGTCAGCTCCCGGAGATTACCGGCATAAAAAGCGGTGAAAGCGACTGTTTCGCCCTTTTCCGCCGCCTGATCCAGAGCATCATTCCAGTCCGCATCTTCCAGCCGGAGATTATTATGGTCGCCCACATTGAAGAAGGCGGTCACATTTTGGAGGAGGAGATGTTCTAAAATGGTACCGTGATAGATCTGCCCGTTTCGGTCTTGCTGGACAAAGCCATCGGCGACGGACCATACTTGATCCAAGGCCTGCGCCCGGTGGGTATGGTGATCTTTGAAATAAGTCTGTTCTTCAAGGAGAAAAGCTAAATCCCCGGTTAAATCCAGATAGAGTTTGGTGGTTATAAGTGGCCAGGCGCCATGGTCACTCCAGATTCGTGAAATGTTGTTCCGATCGGCGATGAACTCCCCTGGTTCGTTTCCGATGATCGTTGCATTACTGCCGTCAATACGTACTCCGGCAAAATTATTCCAGAGGAGGCGGCGGACGTCCGCAGCTTCGATCAATAACAAGGCCAGACAATCCTGCCATAAATCCCGCCAGCCGCGCCCCCCTCGACCATAGTCATGGTAGGGGAGGAAAGAACAACCGTAAATGCGGCGGAGAACCGGTTGGAGCGTTACCCATTTCAGCCAGGAATCAAACTCCCCATCACCGGAGCGAAAAGACAGTTTGTTTAGTTTCTCCTGCCACCAGTGGCTATTTTCTTGCCAAAATCGGTCAAAGGCGTCCTCTGTTCCGTATTTTTGGGCCAAGGCTGTAAAATCGGTGTCAGCGGCACCAATTGCCATGATAATAAGGAAGGTTTTAGTCTCATCGGGCTTGAGCTGTACCGGCGCAAAACGGAGTGCGCCGATGGCTTCATACCCAGCCATTTGCTGGTTGGGTCCGCCAAAGGAAGCGGCGCGATCGACGATCTTTTCCGGCCAGTCCAAAGAACCTCCGGCCCCGATGAATTCTTCCAAGACTGGGCAGAAACCCACCGGTGATTGGCCATCGCCTTCGGCACCCAGCACTGCGTAAGCCACCCGGTTCTCCCGGTGACTCCTTTCATCAAAGGAAAGGGTAGGGGAGACGACGACGCCGTATTGGTTGGTGGAGATCCGTTGTAGTAGGGAGGTGACATGCCGATGATCCCTGAGGTGATCGGCGGACCGCCCGTAAAGAGGTATCGCTGCTGTTGGCGTAAACGCCAGCTCCTGATCGCCGGTGTTGCTGATTTTTACCTTCATGAGTTCAACCTGATCTTCATTGGTGGGCACGAAATTAGTTATTTCACATTTAAACTGAAGCTTTTTATTCTCCCGGGTGATCTGGTGCCA
>DOID01000166.1:13462-16815 GCA_003511465.1 Bacillota bacterium
GTGATCGACCAGGGACCGTACCCCTCGAAATTGAGCCAGAAATTCCGGCCGGATTTTGTATTATGGAGATCCTCTGCCGAAACCGGGGGCAATAAAAAGTGGTGTTGTCCGGTTTTGCTGTCCCCGTGTAAGCGGGGCGTGATCGCCGACATCATCCCAGCCTCGTTGGCGAGGGGAAAGTACAAATAATTTGTTGTTTCCGGTTGGCCTAAAGTAAAATCCCCGTTCCCAAGGAAGGTCCAACCCTTAACCTGCTTTTGCTCTGACATTTATCCGATCCCTTTCTTTATAAACATTACTGGAACTTAACGTAAACTGGATTAGGCGAAAAAAACATCAATCCGTGGGATCATCCCCGCCCTAATCTCCTCGGCCAGCGGTGAGGGAACGATGCTCCCTTCAAGTTCAATCACTTTACCTTCTGCGGTACGGAGCCGGAAACCTTGGATGTTGACCCGGCAAGGTCCGAAGGTATCACCCCGCTTTGGATTGTGGTAGACGACCAGGCTTGCCCCAAGGAAACGGTAAGCGTAGGTATTAGCCGGGATGTTCAGCGTTTCGCTGTGGGTAGGACTGAATTGAAACTTTACCTCCTGCGGTTCGACCGTAAAGAAATCGCTGCGTAAAAACGGTTGCGGCGCAAAGCAGAGTTTCGTTTCTTCCCACCGGAAAGGTTGGGCGCCAAAGGAGAGGAAAGCCCAGATACTAAGGAACTCAGCGGTGGAACCGCTTAACCGGGCGATATAACCCCGTCCGTGATTGTCCTGATCTTGGTTGACACTACTGAGGATAAAAGAGCTGTTCTCCAAGATACTCCGACCATAAACCTCAGGATTCAGATAAGGAATTAGGGTGGACTGAGCCGCCCCATAGAACTCATCAATGAGGCCGGACTGGAGCAAGGCAAGGAGATATTTGTACTCCATATGCAGCCAAATGGAGCCATTCTCCAGCCACCCCGGAGAAAAAGCTCTCGCCCGGCCGATGGTAAAAGGTTCGCTGCTCAAGTCGGCATTTACCCGGTACATCTCCAGGGTTTGATCGTATAATGGGCTGCGCGCAATGTTTTCGTGTAAGCGCTGGGCTGCTTCCCGGTTGTCCAGAATCTTCAGTGCTCGGACCTGCCCTTCTAAAAAGAGGGGGAGGGGATGGTGACTGAAGGCCGTGGCTTCGAGATAGGGAAGTCCGTCCGGGGAGAGTTCACCGGTCAACCGGTACTCGACCGGAAGGTTGGTATAGTAAGTATCAAAGAGGCCGTTTTCCCGATTGTTGGCGGCGGCCACGGCAGTCTCCAGCTTCACAGCTGCTTTCCGGAAAAATGCGTGTAAATCCGTACCAGCGATTTTCTGCTCCGTTCCGGCAAAACCAAAAAAGACGGTTTCTCGGTACTGCTCACGAAGGGTAGAGGCTGCTGCCCAGTACTTCAGCGCAGCTTCTGGCGCGGGCTGATTCGTGCGTAAACAGCTTTGGCGATCCGGCAAGTCAGCGGCCGGCACTTCGGCGGTGAGCAGTTGAGCTAAGCCTTGATAAAAGTCATAAATTTCCGTCGGTACTGCCAAGGCGAACTGGCCACCGGCTGACGCCGCCCCGGTCGCAAGCTGGGTTAAAGCCTGATCCAGGAAGCGGACCAACCGTAATAACTCCATCGTCTCAGGGGTTGCTGAGCCGAACAAGCCGGGGAGACCATTCATGGCGTCGTACCATCCGGGCTTGCCTGCTTCCATCTCCAGACCGACCCCGTGGGGGTCTAAGGAGGAGAGTTTATTGAGGACTAAGGTGAAAAGGATCCCCAGCAAATTGGTGCGGTAGATTTCGCCATGGCCTTTTTCGGCCCGTACGGCATGGGGAAAGTCTGCTCTGGCCTCAATCATTTCGGTTTTAGCGGGATCGACGCTGAGCGCTGCTGTTTGTCTGGGTCCGTCTCCGGTTAGGACGTATTTTTTACTACGTGGGAGGATCTTGACTCCACTGTCGTAGAAGGTGTAGGTCTGGTCTGTGGATAACAGTTGGGTCAGCGCTTCCGGATAAAGCGCTAAATAGGTCTGGATCAAGTCTAAAAGATAGGTCCAGTGGTCAATCCAATAACCCTCGCCGAAATCCGCTTCGGTCCAGGTGTGGGCCTTCTCGATCAGCAATCCCAAAAAATCCGGTAATGGGGTCGAAAGTTTAATCCCTTCGGCGGTGATCAAAGTGGCGATCGCGCCGGGAGAGAAGGGTTTGCTTAACAACTGTTCCAGTCTGGCCCGGTCGGCCGCTGCTACCTGACGGAGCGCCAGCTCTTTTGCGGCTTGGTTGGTCAGGAGATATGTGGTTCCTTTGATTACCAACGGGTTGAAGCCGTCCGGCTGGAGCAGACAGGCGAAGGTTTTGATGTTGGTTACTTTTAAGTGCGCGTTAAAGAAATTGTCGCACCGGCGGTTCTGTAAAACATCACGGAAATTACCATTGCCGTGGGAATAAAAGGTCGGCGCCAGTTTGAAGTAGTTATAATCCCGTTCGAGGTCGCCGTGTTTCCGCGAAAAAACATAGTAGGGGGTCTTTTTTCCTGTTCCCCCTAAATTCAGCGAGAAACCACCCCTTAAGAAATTGTCCAGATAGGTCTGGCGCGTATAGTAAGTAAAGCGCGGATCATTACAAACGGTTAGGCAATGATCGGCGTAGTAATCATGTAAGGCTGCGGCTTTTGCTTGCCGCTTTTCCAGATAACCCGGGGCTAAAACCCGATCACGGACCGCAGGGAGGAGGTGGATCTGGGGAAGAAAGCCGAAGACAGAACAGATCGTCAGTTCTTCGTCCGGGGCTAGCTCTTTCTGTACAGCCCCCATGGCGCAAGGAAACCGGTTGGCCGTGATTTGGAAACCGGCGAAAGTTGACAGTTCTTGGCGGAGAAAGCCTAACGGCTGATCTAGACTGGTGTCTTCGGCGAAGATCAGTTCCGGCTCAACCAGCGGCATTAATAACTCATTTCCTTCTTCCGTAGAGCGGAAGGAGAAAAAGAAGTTGCCGGTTTCCGCCGTTTCTACTTCTGTCGAGTCGGCAATGGAGGCTGCGGTACGGTAGAAAGCGGTTTTTTCTGCTAATCCGTAAACCCGCGCCCAGGCCGACACGGTTTGACTCGTCTCTTTTAAAGCCTGATTGGACAGGCCAGACGGGATTACGATCGGCATTCCGTCTAAAACTTCCAGGGTTTGGGGGGTTTTAATCAAGTTGCGAATGGAAACTTTTCGCACTAAGGCACCGAAGGGCTCCTCAGGGAGGATGAAATATTGGATCCGGGTTTTTAAACCCAGGCTACTTGCTACTTCTTCAATGGTTAGGGTGGAAAGGGAAATGATCATTTTGGTATCAACCCC
>DOID01000166.1:17041-18578 GCA_003511465.1 Bacillota bacterium
AAACTGGCGATGCCCTGGCCGCGGTTGACATAGAAGACCCACAGCGGGATGCCATGGGGACCGGCGATCCCCGACAGAAAGCTGGAGAAGGTCTTTTTTTGCTGGTAGTTACCGATGACAAAGTCTCCGTTTGGTGCCAGATTATACTCTACTGCCTGGTTTGTTTGGATGGACACTTGCGTTGCCTCCTTTATCGAAACCGCTTTCGGAGAAATCTAAAAAATTTGTGTGTTTACGATCTTCTTTGACAAGATTCCCTTTCCACCACGGTAACTGGGAGAATCACCGGCAGGGAGGGTCCGCTGGGTTCTTTAATCATCTGGAGCAATAATTCCGCAGCGGAACTGCCCATGGCCATTTTATCCTGGCGGATTGTGGTCAACCTCGGTTTCACATAGCGGCTGACTTCAATATCGTCATACCCGACGACCGAGAAGTCTTCTGGCACTTTGTATCCAGCCTCTTCCAGGGCATTGATGGCGCCGATCGCCATCAGGTCGCTTTGACAGAAGATTGCGCGCGGAAATGGTTTCTTATTGAGCAGCAGGCCCATGGCGCGGTAGCCGCCTTCTTCGGTGTATTCACCATTGACCAACCAATCGGGGTTATAAGTCAGGTTTAATTCCCGGAAAGCCATTTGAAAACCGATCAGTCGATCCTGGGTGGTTTTGGTCGAGGCTAAGCCCATAATCATCCCGATTTCCGAATGGCCGAGGCTGTGTAGATACCTGACAGCCTCCGCCGCTCCTTTTTTGTTGTCCGACATGACATAGGACGACCGGCGACCGAGAATATCAATATCGATAAAGACCACCGGCAAGTCCGAATCGAGTAATTCACTTAAGTTCGGGTCATCCCGACTCACACCAATCAGGATTACCCCGTCAACCTGCCGGTTCCTACACTTCTCTCTGTAACTAAAGTTTTCGCCCCACTTACGGTCGGCGAAATATAAAAGATCATAGCCATGGCTACCGAGGGCCTTTTCCATTCCGAAGATCACTTCATGGAAGAAGGGATGGTGCAGACCAGTATTAAAATGGTCGGTAAAGAAAACGCCGATCGTATAAGACTTATTTGTCGTTAGACTACGGGCCACCGCATTCGGGCGGAAGTTGTTTTCTTTGATGACCTGCGCTACTTTGTCCTTAGTCTTTTGGCTTACATCCGAATAATTATTTAAGACTTTTGAGACGGTAGCCACGGATACTCCGGCCTTTTGGGCGATATCTTTGATTGTACTCATCGATGTAACCTCTGCAATAATTTATTAACGAAACCGCTTTCGATAATTTCTATTCTCCATCCGGAAAAAGATTCCTCCTTTTTTTAAAAAATTATTTGGAAAATACCGTTAACCCGGGCGGAAAGAGAGGAAAAACAATGAGCTTAAAGAATTAAATATAATAAATCTTGCCTGGGAGAGATGAAATGGCAAGTAAAAGCGGATGAGGAGTATATCGAAAACTGATGAAGGCTCCCCAAGGAAGGTGCAGATGATGAAGAAAAGAATGCTAGGAAAAACCGGGTTGGAAGT
>DOID01000166.1:18865-24382 GCA_003511465.1 Bacillota bacterium
CGGCAACTTATGAAGGGATGCAGAAGGCAATTAATCAAGCGTTAAACGAGTTAGACCTGGAAGAGCTGGATATTTTCCATCTCCATGCCGCCCGGGCCGGCGTGGATGTGTTTACAGAAAGAAGGGGCGCCCTCGAGTGTCTCATCGACAATAAACAACGGGGTCGGATTAGAGCAGTGGGGATCAGTACCCATTCGGTACAAGTCACGAAGCTGGCGGCGACGATGGACGAGATCGATGTTGTCTTTCCCCTGATCAACCGAGTAGGCCTTGGCATTCTGGAAGGAACCAAAGCCGAGATGGAACAGGCGATTGCCCAGTGTGTCACCCATGGTAAGGGTGTCTATTTAATGAAGGTACTGGCCGGTGGTAGTTTGGTGGGGGACTTTTCAGTAGCGGTGGATTACGCCCGTTCTTTGGCGGGAATTGCATCCATTGCCATTGGGATGGTCACCACGGCAGAAGTTGAGTATAATTTGGCCTATTTTGGGGGGCGCAAACCGGCGGCGCTGCCATCATTAGCTGCGATGGAAAAACGGTTTTCAGTCGTCCCAGGGTTATGTGCCGGTTGTCTGGAATGTGTGGAGGTTTGTCCGAATCATGCGATTGTAGCCCGGGAAGGGAAGGGCTTTATTCAACAGGAAAAATGCTTGACCTGCGGTTATTGTGTTGGCGAGTGTCCACAGTTTGCGATCCGCTTAAGTTAGAAACATCACGGCTGATTTTTATGTTGTCGCTTAGTAACTTAGGGTAACCAGCAAACAAATAACACAAATATTATAAATTATAATTTATACTATTGACTTATTAGGATCTTATTTCTATAATAAAGCTATAAACGTTAACAAAACTTTTTGCGTTGTGTCATCTAAGAGTAATGTCGGTACTATGAAATACACGTCTAAAGGCATTTCCCTCGAATCAAATTAAAACAGTATATTAGAGATAAAGGATGTTTAATAATGAAACACCCAAGTTTAAGAGACCAAGCGTACGCAATTATTAAGAATAAACTTCTTCATCAAGAGATTGCGCCAGGAGAGCGAATCCGCGAAGATATTTTAGCGGAAGAGATTTCGATGAGCCGTACTCCAGTCCGTGAAGCAGTAAATCAGCTTACGGCCGAAGGGTTCATTAGTTATGTTCCAAGAAAGGGATTGTTCGCCATTGAATTATCCCGCAAGGAACTTGAAGATCTGCTTGATGTGCGTTTATCCCTGGAATTACTTTCGGTAGACCGGTGTATTAACATAATTGATGATCATGAGCAACAATTGGGGAAGGTCAAGAAAACATTGGAAGAATGGGAGCTAGCGATCAAAAACAAGCGGTATGATGAATGTAACAGCTATGATAGTGAATTTCACCTTGGGCTCGCTTATATAACACAAAACATTAAATTGATTACATTTTTGAAGGATATAGAGTCTTTTATGCAAATAGCGCGGGTTACGGAGAAGAAACACTTTACGGAAGAAATGTACGAGAGTTCATTAAAAGAGCATAAAGAGATTTGCGCCGCGATTGAGCGCAAAGATAAAGAGACAGCCTTTAATGCCCTTCGCGAAAACATCAGGAATATGAAAAAGAACATCCGTATTTAAGTTTAAACCGTCTAAAACGAATATATAATCTATCGGGCGTATTATAAATTATAATTTGTTTATTGCAAATTATAATTTATAAATAATAATTATTTTCGGAGGTGATAAAAGTTTGCTGATTTAGTTGAACAATTGAAACCACCTAAGATGGGTAGCCACACAATTAAAGGAGGCAAAAAAGTGAATAGGGAAAGTATGTTATTTAAAAAAGTTTACGGAGCTGTCGCGGCGGCAAACATTGGTTCTGCGATGGGTGCGGCCGTGGAATGGGTTAGTGTACCCGGCGGAGGGTGGAAGGCCATTGAGGATAAGTGGGGTTGGGTTGAAGGATTCCTTCCGTGGATTCAGAAGGAGCGTGATGTTCGTTATTGGAATAACAGCCCGCTTTTACACTACTATCATATGGACATGGAACCAGGTATGACAGAGGATGGAGCTGAGTTGCGCTATCTACTTACCTTGGCGATCATCGAGAAACAAGGGCGCATCACTGTCGATGATTTTGCCGAAGAATGGAAAAAACACATTAAGCGGGAAGATATTGGCCGACTTGTGAATCCCCATATTCGTATTCATTATGACAGATTGACTTGTGGCGATGAATTATCACGTATTCCGCCACGAATGATTGGCGCGATGACCCCTTGGCCCGGCTTGGTTGATGCACCGCACATGATTGGTCCGATTGGTATTATTAACGCCGGCGATCCAGAGCAGGCTGCTTATGATGCGGCAGAGGTTTCTTTGATCTTACAGCCAGCCGAGAGCGGCGGAACAGAATCCAGTAAAGTCATTGCCGCAGCCACAGCCGCAGCTTTCGCGCCGGATGCGACCGTAGAAAGCATTATTGAAGCCTCCAGGGCCTTTGTTTCTCCAAATACGCGCGGAATTGTGGATGAGGCATTGGATTTGGCGGCGAAATATCCGGATGCGCGGGCGATCCGTGAACCGATGCGGCAGCACTTTATGCCTACCTACCCTTATGCGGATGGCGTGGAGACGGCTGCGGAAGCGATCGCTTTGTTCAGCCTGACGAAGGGCGACGTTCGTGAAGGCATGATTGCCGCGACTAATCTTGGCCGTGACACGGACTGCATAGGAGGTATGCTCGGCCCAATCTGTGGCGCATATAAGGGCATTGATGGCGTTCCATCAGAATGGGTGGAGACAGTTGACAAAGCAATACTTAGGAATTCTTATACGGTGCAAACCATTCCCATGCTAGAGCTTTCCGAGCAACTTTACCAAGCGTTGCTGGCCTATCGCGGAAAAATGGAACGCCAATGTGCCATGCTCAATACCCTGGAAAACAATTAACAGCGGTGGTTGAAATATAAAAATATAAAAAGAAATGCGAGGAGAAAACATGAAAAAGATTATTTCTGTGCTGGTAGTTGCCTTGTTGGTTGTCCTGGTGCTGGTCTCTTTCACCGAAGGAAAAGCTAAACCGGTATCCTATCGCCTGGCTCATACAGGCGCTGCCGGTGGGCACTTTGATCTGATCGCCCATGAGTTTGTGAAAGAACTCGATCGTCTCAGTGAAGGTCGTCTGAAAGGAACCGTTTACCCTGCGGAGCAACTGGGACCAGAAACACAAGTTATTCAAAATGTCCAGACCAATGTTATTGAGTTTACGATTATCGGTCACGACCCATTGGCGCAGTTCTCACCAAACACAATGTTGTTGAGTCTGCCATTCCTCTTTGCCAATCATGAACAAGCCTTTGCTGTCCTGGATAGCGAAGTTGGTGAGCAGTTGGAAGCGGAGCTTTTGAAACGGAAGTTGCATATTCTAGGCTGGAGTAATAACGGCGCTCGCGTATACACAAACAACACCCGGCCGCTTACGAAACCGTCCGATTTTGTTGGCCTGAAGTTTCGGAGTCCGCAAAGTCCCGTCAATCTAGCAGTGACAAAATCATTGGGTGGAGTCCCCTCTGCCATTCCATATGGCGAAGTATACACTGCCGTACAACAGAAGACCATCGATGGGCAAGAGAACGCAGTAATCAACATCTATCCCTCCAAACTCTATGAGGTACAAAAGTACATGTCCATGACCAACCACATCCTGTCATTTGTTGTTGTAGTAGCCAGTGAAGGCTTCTACGCGAAATTACCGGCGAAAGATCAGGCATTGGTTGATCAGGCGGCAGCGGCGGCTACGCAATGGCATCGGGACTATGTGAATGGACTAACCTCTGAGTTAACACAGAAGATGATCGACCAAGGCATGAAAGTGAACTATATTGATGATCTCACACCCTTCCAGAAAGCCACCTCATCCGTCCACGGGGAGTATGTTGGTAAAGTAATTGATCAGTCATTGTATAACAAAACTCAGGAGATCCTTGCCAATCTAGGTAAATGAGGTTAGGGGGATTTTATAATGCTTTTACGTGTCGCCAGTAGTATCTACGATGCTATGGTGAAGGTAGTTGAAGCAATCGTCGTACTTTGCGCAGGGGTAATGGTACTTTGCGTATCAGTTAACGTGGTTGCGCGCTATTTCTTAAATGTTGGCATTACTTGGATTGAGGAGATCAGCACTTTGATGTTTGTGTGGATGATGTTCCTGGGCGCATTTGTTGCGCTCAGGAACAAAGCCCACATTGCGCTTGTTTTTCTAATCAAACGATTACCTTCATCGATGGCAGCGATCAATCGTTATGTCGTACTAGCGCTGTCAGGGGTTTTTCTCTTCGCGATGGCCGGAGGCGGGGTAATATTAGTCAACAACGTGGTAGGGTTTGGCCAGAAAACGGCCATCCTGCGCATCTCCTCTGGCTGGATCAATGCAAGCATTCCCGTTTCGGCTTTACTAATGTTGCTGGAAATCATCAGAATTACGCTATCTGGGGAGAACATCGTCAATATTACAGAAGATGATTCTCCAGCCAAGGAGGCGCAATAACATGGAAACTGTCATCTTGCTATCTCTATTCTTTATTTTCCTTGCCATTGGGGTCCCGATCGCCTTCTCGCTGGGCTTATCATCCCTCGCCTATATGGTTATTTTTCTACCAGGCGTTTCGTTTTCCACTTTCGCCCAGCAAATGCTGGGGGGCGTCAATAAATTCTCGTATACAGCCATTCCGTTTTTTATCCTAGTTGGTGCGATTATGGAGGCGGGCGGCATTTCCAAACGCTTAGTCGAATATGTTCGTGCAACCGTCGGCCACAAGCGCGGCGGCCTTGGGATGATTGCGCTCTTCTCAAGTGCCATCTTTGCCTCCCTATCCGGTTCGGCCATCGCCAATGTGGCTGCCACAGGCTGTATAACAATTCCTTTGATGAAAAAGAACGGTTATCCAAAGGGTTTTGCCGGGGCGATCGAAGCGGCTTCTAGCAGCTTAGGCGCTGTCATCCCGCCCAGTCTTCCCTTTGTTGTCTATGGTGGTTTGACCAGTATATCAATTGGTTCACTTTTCGTTGGCGGGTATTTGCCGGGAGTTATCATGGTGCTGTCTATTCTGATTATACTAGTTTTCAAGGCAAAGAATACTACAGCTCTTGACGAGCGCGCGTCGAGTTCAGAAAAATGGCGACTCTTTATCAAGGCTCTTCCGGCAATGTTGACGCCCCTGATCATCATCGGCGGCATCTTCTTAGGGATTATGACCCCGACGGAGGCCGGTGCAGTCGGATGTATCTACGCGCTTGTTGTTTCCTTCTGCTACAAGGAAATGAAACCAAGAGACATCATAAAGGTTCTTAAATCAACAGCTTCCACCACCGGTTACGTTATGCTGGTTATGAGTTCGGCCGCACTTTTTGGGTGGGTGATGGCTTTTGAAAATATTCCAATGCGGATTGCCGAAGCGATGGTTAGTGTGCTTAGCACGCCGACGAGTTTCATGATTGGCGTCGTGTTTTTGAGCATGATAATCGGAATGTTTATCGATACCCTATC
>DOID01000166.1:24549-28046 GCA_003511465.1 Bacillota bacterium
CATTTTGGCTTGATCTTCTGTATAAGCCTTACCTTTGGGGTGCTGACACCGCCCGTGGGTACTTGCCTGTATGTGGCTGCCGGGATCGCCGAAACAACCGTCGAAGATGTGGCCAAGCATACACTTCCCTTCGCTACTTTAGTCTATGGAATTACACTGATATTGGCTTTATTGCCTGATGTTACCTTGTGGCTGCCCAGATTCTTCGGATATTTGGGGTAAAAAGTGAAATTGAATGAAAGACAAAAATTATTAATCAAAACAGCTAGCAACGCGGGACTGCGGTTATCCGCGGTCCCGCGAAAAATGGCCATGGGATATTTTTGGTCTTTGTATAAAAAAGCCTATAGTTTCGGAAGCTGAGGCGCGATAAAGGAAATTAAGAACCACTACGAGGAGGGTTAATATGTCGGGTAAAGTCGTAAGTATGCATGATGTAGAACCGGAAAAGTTAATCGGACGTGATTTAACATGGCTTGTGACTCCGGAAACTGTTGGTGCGGAAAATATCGCGGTTGCGATTATGAATTGCCATCCCCACGCTACGATCCGTCCCATGCACAGTCATAAAGATATTGAAGAAGTATGCTTAATCCTTGAAGGGCAAGGAGAAGTATGGATCGATGGCGAGAGGTTTTTCTTTAAAAAAGGCGATGCCATCTTTTACCCGGCAAACTCTAAACATCAGGTGCGTAATACCGGAGATTCCCCGCTAGTTACCGCCTCTATTTTCTCAGCGCCGACCAAACCCGATTCCTATATTACCTATGAAGAGGATGCTTTTGCAGAAGAATAGGGAGGTATATTTAAGCATGAGAACTTTCACTGGCTCAGGTTTAGGCAGAGTCATTGTCATTAATTTGGAACGCGGCGAAAAATTATTGGAAAGTATTCGCAACCATTTAAAAGAAATAGGTGTAGAAAACGCTATTTTACTTAGCGCGATCGGTTCATTACAAAAGGTCCATTTTCATCGGGTGCTAAGCTTGGATGAAAAGCCGGAAGATGAATTCCTAGTGCTGGAAAAACCATTCGAGATCTCAGCAATGCAAGGTATTGTCGCGAGTGGCGAACCCCATTTCCACATGGTCTTTTCGGATTTGGAAAACACCTACTCTGGTCATTTGGAGGATGAGACCGAGGTTTTATACCTGGTTGAAATTACATTAGTTGAGATCAAAGATTTACGTTTAGTTAGAAATAAAGATACGAAAAACACCTATATTAAGTTGCTAGAGGAAATTTAACAGCTATCATCTAGATTTTAAAGTTATTTGTGGGTAGCATGCACAGAAGGAGTAATTTTAATATGCAAATAGAAAATCTTTTTAACGTAAAAGACTCGGTAATCATGATCACAGGGGCTAGTCGGGGCATCGGAAAAGGATTAGCTCTGGAGTTGGGTTTAATGGGCGCTAAGATTGTTCTAATTTCCCGCGACCAAAATAACCTGCTGGGCACCGCTCAGGAATTAGAAACTAAGGGTATAACCACATTGGCAATTTCCACCGATGTAACGGATTCGGACCAAGTAAAGAGCGCCGTTGATCAGGTTGTGGAGCGGTTCGGGCGGATTGATGGTTTGATTAATTCCGCCGGGGTTGTGGGCTTGCAACCGATTGCCGAATTCGATGAGGCCTTATGGGATCAGGTCATGGCGGTAAATCTAAAAGGAACATTCCTCACCTGTAAATGGGTAGGAGCGCAAATGCTGAAACAAAAGGGCGGTAAAATTATTAATATCTCTTCCGTCCGCGGACTACAGGGTAGGCGGAATGATGCTGCTTATGCTCCAAGTAAGGGTGCTGTTAACCTATTAACTAAATCACTGGCGATCGAATGGGCGGAGGATAATATTAATGTTAACGCCATTGCGCCTACCTTTACGTTAACTGATATCAATCGGGATTTACTAGCCAATGAAGAGGCCAGCAACTGGGTATTAAGCCGCATTCCCAAAAAAAGACTGGGTCAGATTGAGGATTTAGTAGGTTCGGTGATCTTCTTGCTTTCTCCTGCTTCCGATTTTGTGACTGGGCATATCTTATACGTTGACGGAGGTTGGACCGCTGCATAACGATGAAAATTTGGTTATTTCTTATGTTACAGCCATTACGGCTGTTTTTTCCATCAGCATACTTGCTTCAGTGAATAAAGTATGATAGAATGACAAAAAAAGTAATAAAGGTGATAAATTTGGAATATTTAAGACGGGGAAATAAAGCACTAATTAAGGATCTTAATCGAGCTTTGGTCCTTTACCAACTACGGAGGGAAGGTCCGCTTAGTCGAATGGAAATTGCTAAGCAGACTAAACTTAGTCCATCGACGCTTTCCAAGATTACTGAAGAGCTGAAAGAGAAAGCGATGATTAAAGAGATTGGTGAAGGACATTCCAATGGCGGTCGAAAACCCGTCTACTTAGAGTTTAATTACAACTTTGGGTATGTGATTGGTATGAAAATCGAGGTTAAACGGTTGATTATCGCTTTGACAAATCTAAAAGCCGAGGCTATTGACAGAATCGAACTGCCGTTTAATTATGGGGCATCAGCTGATGAAGTTATTGACCTGATCATAGAGGGCGTTACTAAAATTACTGAGAAAAATAAGTTTAACGACCGACGTTGGTTAGGAGTGGGGATCGGCGTTTCAGGGCTTGTTAATAAAAAACGTGGCGAATTAATTTATTCAAGCTTGTTGGGGTGGAGCCGGGTTCCGTTTCGTGAAATCTTGCAGAAAAAGTTTTCTGTGCCAATTTATATTGATAATGACGTTAATGTTTATACTTTGGCTGAATTAGAGTATGGGTATGGACGAGACTTGAATAATTTTATTTTAGTTATTTCCGGCGTAGGGATCGGGGCGGGTTTTGTGTTCAATAAACAAATATACCGGGGTGAATTTGGTGGTGCCGGTGAAGTTGGGCATATGGTTATATATCCGAATGGAAATAACTGTTGTTGTGGGCGCCGGGGTTGCCTAGAAGCCCATGCCGGAGAAAAGTTTATCATCGAAGAAACAAAGCGACTGCTGAGTTATGAAAAAGACTCTCCTCTTTATGAGGATCGTTTTTCTTTAACCATAGAAAGGGTATTGGCAGCGGCGCAACAAGGAGATTATTGTGCCAGAAACGCATTTTCTACAGCTGGACGTAATTTGGGTATTGGTTTGGTCAATCTGATCAACACTGTTAATCCGGCGGCCATTATTTTGTCCGGGGAAAATCTGCGCGGAAAAGATTATATGTTACCCGGCATCAACGAAGTTATCGATGAAAACTTTTTCTCCCGGTATTGTAAGGCTTTTGATCTAAAGATATCGGAATTGGGGGATGACGCTTGGGAGCGAGGAGCCGCTACCTTGGTGATCAACGAGCAATTTCAAGCGCCGATTCACCGCAAAGAAAGAACAGTGTTAACTTCTACGTGAATGGCGATCTAATATGAAAGGGGGAATGATGAAGTGAAATTCACCGATGGACAGTGGTTAAAAAG
>DOID01000118.1 GCA_003511465.1 Bacillota bacterium
TACAAGCTTTCCGAGACCAAGACTTCCTCCAGGGAAAGAGTGTCTTTGATCCACACAATACGGGCTTCTGCTGGTGAAATGGGGCCAATCGTAGTCAAACAGGACTCCAATGCTTTGCGGTCAGAATCAAAATAGATGGGAAGCATGGCATTCTCGGGGCCGGAGGCAGTCAATGCATTCATGTACATCGCCTCAAGGTCCAGTTTCTTGATTAATCTTTCAGTAGTGAAATCAGCCATCCCGATTCCCAACCCGTTGCCGCTCGTATTTTTTGTTAAATCGCGCACGAAGATCCGTTTAATCTTTTGCGTTGAATACCAGCGATCCATGATATCCCGATTGCGACCGATAATATTATAATCCATCCCCGCACCGCTAATATCTTTACCGATCTGATCAACAATCAAGACATCAAGCTCGGAAAAGGGGAGTTTCGGCAAATATTCCTTGGCTATATCCAAAAGCCCGCGTTCTTCTTCAATAATCTTATCTGGCTCAATGGCGCGGAGAATTGAGGTTTGATCAAAGCCATCTTCGATAATGGCCAAGCCGCCCAAGACCGGCATTTTCTCTAAAACTACGGTAGCTACTGCCTCGATTACCTCAGAAAAACCATATTTCAAGGCCTGCATATGATAGTAATCCGCACCCTTTTGTTTTCCCAATCCGATCGTCATCATCTTACAAAGACCACTTTCTAAGTGACCCTTAAACTTAGTGTGTGGCTTTATTCTGTTTACCACAAAGATGTGATCCGCCCTGCAGGCGTAACTGTCGACATAAACGATTAACCCCTCTTTGGTTTTTCCGATCTCTTCAACCTCCATCGAGGATAAAACGGAAGCTCCCATCAATTCTTCAGTGATCCCGTAATGCTCTAGCATTTCGATCTGCCCTTCCGCCACAGCTCCGCCATGGCTGCCCATGGCCGGAAAGATAAACGGTTCCGCTCCTAAAGTCTTGAAAAAACTTACAATCTCCTTGGTGATCAGGCTGATGTTCCTAATCCCTCTGCTCCCTCCGGTGATCCCCACCCGGTCGCCAGGTTTAATCTTCGCAGCAAGATTAAGTGTAGCTAATTCCTTTCTGGTCTCCGCAGCCGGATCAGCAAGTGGTCGATCAACCAAGCTCTGGTGGATCATTCCCATCGGCGGAAATTTAACTCTGTCGGCCATTGTAACAATTTCTCCTTTTTGTAATAAATAATTATATTCCGACTAATATTTTGCTTTTTTAGTTCTGCGAAGTAATACTTTGAACCATGGATAAAAAAGCTCAGTTGAGATCAGCTGTTGCCTAAAGAAAACAACTCCATAGATTAATCCGTGTTAGTAAACTAGATACTCGCCTCTACTTCATCGGTTTTCTGACCTTTCTTAAAGGACTTAACCGCCACCGTTAAGGCGATAACCAAAGACAATCCAATAAACAAGACGGAGATCGGACGTACAAAGAATATGCTCCAGTCACCGGCACTGAGAATGAGGGACCGACGAATCTCGCTCTCCAGCATTGGTCCCAGTACCAGGCCTAAAACGGTTGGGGCCATCGGGAATCCGCCTCGTAACATTATGTAGCCCATCAGACCTAGCAGTACGGTGATCCACACATCAAACAAGCTGTTACGCAGGGCATAAGACCCAACAACGGATAAAATCACCAGCATTGGAGCTAAGTAATAATTGGGTATTTTCAAAACACGGACGAAGAATTTAATCCCGACCAGCTGGATGAGGTACATAAAGACATTGGCGACCAAGAGTGTGGTGAAGATCCCCATGATAATATCAGGAGATTTGCTAAAGAGTTGCGGACCGGGTTGTAGTCCGTGGAGCATCAATCCTCCCAGCAAAACCGCTGTCACACTGTCACCAGGTATGCCCAGCGTCAACAGGGGAACCAAAGCTCCGCCGGTTACTCCATTGTTTGCCGCCTCAGAAGCAATTACCCCTTCATGAGTGCCCTTGCCGTATTCCTCCGGGGTTTTGGAAAACCTTTTGGCTTGGTCATAAGCAAGAAAAGCCGCGATATTACCACCAGTGGCCGGTACCATCCCAATAAAGGTTCCGATCACACTCGAGCGCAGGATATTCAGCTTAGACCGCCAGATTTCAAGTAGCGAAGGGATAAAGTCGGACAGATTCAAGCGGGCGGTTTTCATCTCGGTAGATTGTTCTTCGGAGAGACCGCGTAGAATCTGCGGAAAAGCGTAAAAACCAATCAAGGCCGGCATGATGGCGATCCCACTCATTAGATTAACATTACCAAAGGTAAAGCGGAGGTCGCCCATGATTGGATCCACCCCGAACAGAGAGAGCCAGACCCCAATCAAACCGGAAATAATCCCCTTGAGCAATGACTTTCCGGAGACCGATGAGATAATCATCAACCCAAACAAGGCCAAAGCGGCATATTCGGGCGGACCGAAACTCAAGGCGACCCTGGCTACCTGTGGCGCGACCGTAGCCAGCACCAACCAGCTGATTATCCCACCAAAGAAGGAAGCGGTTGCCGCCCACCCTAGAGCTTTAGCGGCCCGGCCTTGTTGCGCCATGGGGTACCCATCTATGGTAGTCACCACTGACGAGGGTGTACCGGGAATATTCAATAAGACTGCAGCCACCGCACCCCCGGCAATCCCTCCCACGTAGGTTCCTAACATCATGCCTAGGGCATGAACCGTCGGGAAAGCGAAAGTAAGCGGAACCAGCAAAGCCACGCCCATGGTGGCGGTCAGTCCGGGCAGACTACCGAAGACCAGTCCCATAAATGTACCGACAAAAGTCCATAATAAACAGATCGGATCCGTTAACACAGCCATAACCATTGACATAGATGAGGCTACTTCCATTTTTGTCACCTACCTTAATAAATCGCTTAGGATAACGGTATCTTGAAAACATAAACAAAAAGGGCGTAGATGACTACTGCAAAAAGGGCCGCTAAGACCAATGAACGTGGAATCGACCGTTTTTCCGCAGGAGCCAAAAATAATGAAGCCCCGGCTACAAAGAGAAAAGCTACTATAATAAAACCAAGATACTGCCATAGAAAAACGAGCAATAAACACATAGCAATTACGATTAGAGTCTGCCGAGGTATATAAGGAATGATTCTCCAGATCAGATTAGTGTGGGATTCAACTTCAATTGACACCACTTTCTTTTCTTTTACTTTTTCCCAGATAATCGCTCCCACTAGACAAGCAGTTAGAATTAAAATCGCCCAAAATATAATGAGAGGAAAAGTCCGGGGGCCGATGCCCCCGGGTAATGTCGCAGAAGAGACATTTTGAGCTTGGTTTATAAAAAAGATAGCACCAACAGTTAATATACCTATTACCCAGTATTCGGCTGCTCTTGCCTTCATTGTCAAAACCCCTTTTGATATTTCTTAATATACTTTTTGCGCCACTTCTGCTAGTGCGTTAGTTAAATTCTCAATATATTTATCGAACTCATTCCCGTAGATGGGGTTACAAACAAAACCAGCTTGTTTGGAAAACTCTTGGAATTCCTCACTGAGCATTGCTCCCCGGAAGATCTCTACCAGTTTATCTTTAACGTCTTTCTTTAAACCCGCCGGAGCTACCAGATAAGAGATCTGATCAACCGGCCCGTACGGGAAGACATCGTATCCTAACTCCTGGAAAGTAGGGACCTCCGGTAGGGAAGCCAAACGTTCTTTTCGGTAGATACCAAGAGGCCTGAGTTCTCCTGCTTGAATCTGACTGATTGTTTCCGAGGGTTTCAGGACTAAAGCATCCACGTGTCCGCCCAACACGGCGGCAATGACTCGAGAACCGCCATTAAACGGAACCTGTCTGATTGAACTGCCAACGCTTTGCGCAGCTAAAACGGCATCAGCATGGTTAACATTTCTACTGGCGGAAGTACCGATCGTGATCTTTCCTGGATTAGCTTTCACATCTGCCAAGAATTCATCAAGATTCTTCCATTTTGCGTCCTTGTTGACCGCTAGAAGCATGGGATCCTCCGAGACCAGACATAAGTTGGTAAAACGATCGCTGCCCCAAGAGATTTGGTTCTGACCCATCAAGCTCAAAATCGTACTGGAAGCAAGGGCTACGGTGTACCCGTCCGGTCGAGAAGTAATTAGTTCGGTAAGACCAACGGCGCTACTTCCACCCTCTTTATTAAGAACAATAGTATTGACGCCAAATTCTCTCTTGATAATCGGTTGGAGTTTCCTGGCCATTATATCGGTAGCTCCCCCTGGCGACCAGGGAATAATGATTGTTATTTCTCTGCGAGGCTCCCAGGCTCCAAAGACTGTTGTCGAAGCGATTAACACCGCGGCTAAAACCAGAAGCAATACTAATTTGTTTAAACGATTTTTCAACATCTTTTCCTCCTATACTTATGTTTTAAAGACAGCATTCTCCTGGAACCATCCAGAAAAAAAGACCGATACTTCCTTGAAGTTCAACCTACAACCTGTAATTAACTTTCCTCGGCCAACACCTCCTCTACTGTAGTTTTAAGGTTTAATATATGAGTATACATCGCATCACGCGATGCCAATGGGTCTTTTTGTTGTAGCGCTTTATAGATCGCCCGCATCTCTTCTTCCGTCGGGACCGTTCGATCTGCTAATTTCAAAGTCGCTAGACGAATTCTGTGGATCTCGTCTTTATAACCGTCAATAATCTGATAAATTTCCGTATTTCCACAAAGGCGCCAAATCATTCTATGTAAGATATTATCAGTCTTAAATATGTACTTCTGATTTTCTCCTGTTTTATTAGTAATACTCTCCAAAAAATCAAACTGCTCATCTAGGATCCGAATATCTTCATTGGTGATCATTTCCGCGGCTACTTCCGCGGCATACGGTTCTAAAAGCAGTCTCACTTGGCAAATATCTTTCCCTTTCTCCAGGGAAACCGGTGCAACAATCGTTCCAATCTGTGGCTTAACCAGTACCAATTTGTCCTGTTGCAAACGGCGAATGGCATCCCTCACCGGCGCTCTGCTAACATTGTATTTCTTCGCCATGCCCGCTTCCGAGATCTTTTCCCCTGGTTTGAGTTTTAATCTATTTATGTCAGATCGTAAAGCTTCATAAATATTATCAATGATTGTTTTTCGTGCATCCATTTTTATTTTATTCCTCCATTGCATACTAGTATACTAGTATGTTGGGTATATTTTAACACCATTTTTTAGCTC
>DOID01000008.1:0-762 GCA_003511465.1 Bacillota bacterium
CCCTCACCCATAAACAGCACCCGGTCGGCAACTTCACGGGCAACCCCCATTTCGTGGGAGCCCACAACCCTCGTCATCCCGTCCTTCGCCAATTCCTTGATCACATCCAAGACTTCCTTGATCATCTCCGGATCAAGGGCTGAAGTAGGTTCGTCAAAAAGCATTACTTTCGGTTCCATGGCAAGGGCTCGGGCGATGGCCACCCGCTGTTGCTGCCCTCCGGAGAGTTTATCCGGAAAAGCCAAGGCTTTATCCTCAAGCCCCACTTTTTGCAGGAGATCATAGGCCTTAGCTTCTGCTTCCGCCCGCGAACATTTCCGGACTTTTAGCGGTGCCAGACAAATATTCTCCACCACATTTTTATGGGGAAACAGGTTAAACCGTTGGAAAACCATGCCCATCTCCGCGCGGATTCGGTTGATGTCTACGTTCTGATAATCGGTAATTTCTTCACTGTCAAAATAGATCTGCCCGCCATCGGGGATTTCCAACAGATTTAGGCAACGGAGAAACGTACTCTTTCCCGAGCCACTAGGCCCGATCACACAAACGACTTCTCCTTCCCGAATTTCGGTGGTGATTCCTTTTAAGACCGCAAGGGAGCCGAAACTCTTTTGGAGGTCCTTTACTTTAATCATTTTGTTTCAGTCTCCTCTCCGCATAATTAACCAACCGGGCAATGGGAAGCGTCATGAATAAATACAGGAAGGCGACGGCGGTCCATATTTCAAAGGAACGGAAGGTACGACCGGCAATCATCGA
>DOID01000008.1:1137-2079 GCA_003511465.1 Bacillota bacterium
GGACCGAAATAGGCGGGCAGCCCGAAATAAACCAGGTAGAGCTGTACCAACATGGGTGTTCCGCGGATAAAATTAACATAGATCGCACTTAAAGTAAAAATCCCTTTATGCTTAGAAACACGGCCAATCCCGACAAAGGTTCCGATGAGAATTCCCATCGCCACCGCAATACAAGTAAGCTCAATAGTTAAGGCTGCTCCTTCCAGTAGGACAGGAAAGAAGCGGACAATGACACTTAAATCCCAGGTATAATCCATTACGTCCTCTCCTTCGTTTGCTCTAGCCCCGACGCCTGAAGTTATTACTGCAGAGGTCGGGGTCAATCAATAGTTTTTAAAACATAAATCAGGCTTTTGTGCATTATCATTTGCTTTAATTTCGTCCAAAAACCAAAAAGCAGCCCGCGGCTGCTTTTTCGCCTTTACATAATTATTCACCGAAGTATTGTTGGTAAAGCTCGTCGTATTTACCGTTGGTTTTGAGAGCCGCGAGGGCGTTGTTAACTTTTTTCAGCAATTCCGTATCGCTCTTCCGGAGCGCCAAACCATACTCTTCTGTGGTAAAAGCTTCCCCGATAATCTTATACACACCGGGACTAGCTTTCATTTGTGCCCCAGCCACCGGTAAATCCATCACTACCGCATCGGCTGCTCCGTTCTTTAGTTCCAGGAAGGGATCAGTCGCTTGGTTGAAGCGTTTAATGTCGACAATTCCAATCCCCTCTTCTTCCTGCATCTTCGTGGCTGCCAAGTCGCCGGTGGAATTAATCTGAACCGCCAGCCGTTTACCGGCTAAATCCTCTGGGCCTTTGATCCCTTGCTCCCCAGCGCGGGTGATAATGACGAGACCGGCATTAATATACGGTTCGGAGAAATTAACTACCTCTTTCCGTTCGTCGGTGATCGTCATCCCGGAGGCGATCACATTATAATTACCGCTCAG
>DOID01000008.1:2450-5202 GCA_003511465.1 Bacillota bacterium
TTAAATAGGTCGATTTAATTATAGCTGATGATTTATATTTATGCAAGATCTTACTATAAATAATATCACGATGCAAAGTAGTCGTTCATGCTAGGGCTATTTTCTAAGCAAAGGGTAAACAAAACTAACGGATGGACTCAGCCATCCGTTCATTTGCCAAAATATCCAGTATATTACTAGTAGTTGACCTCGCCTAGGGGGACTTCAAAGGGTTCCCCTTCCGGCAATTGAATCACCAAGGATTCTTTTAAGTTGTTTTGTTCAATCACCGTTGCTTCTTTTCCCTGGTATTCCACTTTAGTACCGACACCGGGTAGCCGACAATTGGACTCCCGGTAACCTTCGGATTCATATTTCAGGCAGCACATTAAACGACCACAGATCCCCGAAATCTTCGTCGGATTCAAGGACAGGTTTTGCTCCTTAGCCATCTTGATCGAGACCGGATCAAATTCCCCTAAAAAGGTGGCGCAACAAAGCGACCGGCCACAAGGACCTAACCCGCCTAGCATTTTGGCTTCATCCCTAACCCCGATTTGTCGCAGTTCAATTCTGGTCCGAAAGACCGAAGCCAGATCTTTCACCAGTTCCCGGAAATCTACGCGTCCATCCGCTGTAAAGTAAAAAATTACTTTGTTCCGGTCAAAAGTATACTCCACATCGATCAGTTTCATATCTAACTGGTGTTGCTTAATTTTCTCCAGACAGACCCGAAAGGCATGGGCTTCCTTATCTTGGTTTTCTTGGTATTGGGCCTGATCCTTCTCCCCGGCTACCCGGATCACCTTTTTTAACGGCGGTGTAATCTCGGTGGTGGTAACCTCTTTGGGCCCGATCTTAACTTTTCCGTATTCTAAACCCCGTGCTGTTTCCACAATCACGTCTTGATCTTTTTTTAAATCCAAATCATTGGGGTCAAAATAATAAATCTTACCGGCCCGTTTAAAACGGACCCCGACCACTTTATATAATTCGGAAGGAGAATTATCCTTTGGGCGTTGCGTTTCTTCCATCTCGCTTCCTCCTTTCCCGTATCAATTTCAATTATTGTTAGGGCTATTCATCTCCCCCAGCTCGTCAAAGAGGGTAAGCAAGAGATCCTCTAGCAAAAGGCGGAGATTAACATTGGCCGCTGTATAGGCGCGACTTTGTTGGACGGCTGCGATCCCCCTCATTAAACCAACGGGTGCCGTGCCTGCTTGGATCGCCGTCATTAATTTTGTACGGAGTTGGGTTTGCAACCCCTGTAAAAATAGGTCCACCTGCTCCCGGTCTTGACTGCTTAACTTCTGCGCCTGTCGCCAGAGCGCAGAGAGGTCGGAGACTTGCAAGTCGGTACCTTCAGCAGCACCAAAGCCATGCTGCAGAAGAACCCCGCCCAACTGCACCCGTTGCATCCGGGAGCGAATCGTTGGGAGAACCCCGAGTTCCTGCTCAGCCAATGCCAGAAAATAGACCGCCGGGGGCGGTTCCTCCAGGGTTTTTAAGAATGCATTCGCCGCCACCTCAGTCAGGGTTTCAAACCTTTTAAATAAATAGACTTTACATGGGGAGAGATACGGATTGAGGACAGCATCATAACAAAGTTGCCGGATCTCTTCCAATTTAATTTTCCCCCCCTCGGGGGCAATTACGCGGAAATCCGGATGACTTCCTCCGGTTAGGAGACGACAAGCACGACAGGTCCCACAGGGCTTCTCTCCCTCTGCTTGGCACAACAAAATTTGGGCCAAACCCTGGATCCCGTCTTCATTTTCCTGGTTAACGGAGCCGAGAAACAAATAGGCATGGCTAGCTTTTCCGGCGGTAAATATCCGCCTCAGCTCCTCAAAGCGCTTTTGGGCGATTCCATCAGTCACCATTAATTCTCCTTGGGCTTTCGGCGCGAACTCTGGTCAAACCACGCAAAAAGCATTCTTCAAATCTTACTTAATAATAGAGATCAACTAATAAACCGCGAATTTCATCAATCTTTGCCAACACGTTAATCGATTCCGAATTCTTCTGTAAAACCTCAGTCGTCAAGTCTTCCAAAGCTTGGTTGATCTTCTGAACCACGCAAAATACCCGGCGGTTGCCCTTCCGGTCCCAGCGGCTTTCTTCTTTCATCTGATAGCTGCCGCTAACGGCTTCTTTGAGAAAATCCCGCACCGCCGCCCGGTAAGCACGGAGCGTCTCCATGCTGGGCTCGTTCATCAGTTTTTGCGCCGTCTCATCCACCCGCCGTAAAAGCTGATCCCAACCAGCCGCTTGTTGCCCCGCCGCTGTTTTCAGTACTTGTTTAAAACTGGCTTTACCTGTACTTTCCGGAGCTAAATCTCCCCGTTCAAGGACGGGCGGTGATTCAGCCCCTACTCCTTTGATCCGCAATCTTTTCCACTCCTACATTTTTTCGAAGGATTCAACTTTCAGGGTGAAAACAGTGGCACCGCCAACTTCGACTTCGACCGGAGTAGGAATATAGGTGTTGAGGGTTTGGTCGACCGCCGTCATCGGGCTGACTAAGCCTTTTCTTGTGCGACAAATTTCTTTAATAATTGCGTTCACTTCTTCAAGTTGCTCAGCTTGAACCCCAATCAATAGAGTGGTATTCCCTTGACGCAGGAATCCTCCGGTACTGGCCAATTTAGTCGCTCGGTAGCCTTTCTCCAGTAAAGCAGTGAGCAGTCGGTTCACATCCTGATCCTGAACCACCGCGATCAGTAGCATCATTGTGATCCTCCTTTCTCCCGTTAGGGCTTTTGCGTTGTTA
>DOID01000008.1:5325-5876 GCA_003511465.1 Bacillota bacterium
TTGAGGATTTCGATCCAACGCAAAAAGCTTCGTTAGTTCTTGACCAGAAGCAAAGGGAACCTATCCATTAAAAGCTCCCAAATGCACTGATGAAGTTCATCTTTGGTCCGGCCGGAGCAATTAAGCAAGCAGATCCGCTCCGGCTCTCCGGCAGCCAAGCGTAAATAGCCTTGGCGGACTTTTTCCTGAAAGGAAAGGCCCTTTGCTTCCATCCGGTCCTCAGCGCCGCTCCGTTCAAGTACGCGCCGCCAGCCTTCCTCCGCGCTAAGATCCAGGAAGAAGGTGAGATCGGGAACCAGGCCGCCGGTGGCAAAGGAATTGACCTGCCGCACCAGCTCCGGATCGTTACCGGAAGCAAACCCTTGGTAGGCTAAAGAAGAATCGGTAAACCGTTCAGAGATTACCACTTCACCACGGTTCAGCGCCGGCCGGATCACTTCGCTGACATGTTGGGCCCGGGAAGCTGCATAGAGTAAAACCTCGGTTCCCGGTGCCAGTTTAACTTCTTCCGTAAAAAGCAAGAGTTGGCGGATCTTTTCGGCAAGCGCTGT
>DOID01000008.1:6068-6340 GCA_003511465.1 Bacillota bacterium
GCCAGCATATGCGCTTGGGTGGATTTGCCGGATCCGTCCACCCCTTCAAAAGTAATAAATATCCCCTGTTTCATCTTTACTCCTTCATTTACTGTATAATCACTTTAACTTTTCCCTGCTGCAAACCGCGGACATAGCCGCCATGGGCCAGGAAGGCAGTCAGCCATTCCAACATGGACCGGGTGATCTCCTCACCAGGCACCCATAGGGGAATACCGGGCGGATAGGCCCCCACCCAACCGGCGGCAATTTGGCCAGCCGCTTCTGCTAAA
>DOID01000008.1:6555-11434 GCA_003511465.1 Bacillota bacterium
CCCGGAGTAGCCGCCAAGGCCAACAATGCTTCTCCCAAAGCCGTGACCTCTTGTTTTTTTTGCGCATAGGAGATAAAAAAGTAGAGATAATCTCGATCAGCATATTCAGCCTGCACCCCATATTTCCGCCGGAGGATCTCCTCGGCGTCTAACCCGGACCACCCGGCGGCAGTTAACGAAACCACGACTTTAGTAGGATCCAGACCATAACCAGGCGGGAGGTGAGCAGCGGTCAAGATTTTGAGCCTTGGCCGATCCCCGCAGCTTCGACGGAGAAAACTCCCCAGTCCCGCTGCTTGCGTAAACATTTCTCGTCCGTGAAAATACAATTGTCGACGGGCAGAATCCAGAGAGGAAAGCAAGAGATAGGAGGGACTCGTTGAACTTACAAGGGTTAGTGCCTCTTCCACCGCTTCCCGGGAGAAAACTGTGGAGCCCAGATGCAACACGCCGGTCTGGGTCAAAGAACCCATCAGCTTATGGAGACCCCAAACCCATAAGTCGGCACCCACCCTACTTGCCTCGGGAATTGCCGGGTCAATATACCTTAAATGACCGCCATGGGCCTCGTCAACAACCAAAGGGACCTTCCGCGCTTGACAAAGGGTAGCAATGGCGTCCAGGGGACCGTAGATCCCATGGTAACCAGGGTTGGTAACGAAGACCCCCGCCACCTGTGGATGCGCCGCCAGGGCCTTGGCGACGGTTTCCGCCGCTGGTAGGCACGGTAACCCTTCCACCCAGGTCGGAGAGAGGAAAATCGGTTTTAAACCGGAAAGCACTAAGCCGTTCAAGACTGACACATGAGCATTCCTGGCCACCAAGACTGTGGAACCTTTCCCTTTCAACGCCAAGAAAGCCGTGACCACCCCGCTGCTGGCACCATTAACTAAGAAATAACTGTGGGCGGCGCCAAAGGCCTCTGCCGCCAATTTCTCCGCTGCCCGCAACAGGAAATCCGGATCCTGCTCTAAATTAGCCCCTTTAAGTTCAGTTAGATCTAAGGCCAGTAAATCCCCGCCTAACCGACGGAACAATCCTTCACAGCCCCGTCCTCCACGGTGACCGGGGGTATGAAAGGCTGCAATTTCGCGGCGGGAATACTGGTGAAAATTATCAAATAAAGGGGCGTCTTTCTGCGCAAAAGAAAAAGTGGACATAATGATTTTTTCGACACAAAGAGGCCGCTTCCTTTTTTTTAACCGGGGTGATCAAAAAAAGCCAAGTTCCTTCGAACTAGGCTCTTAAGTTTCTTTCAACCATTTTGTCCAGATGGCGCGCAGACAACCCAGCCACTGCTGATAATCTTCATCTTCCACTCCCAAACGGGCCAGCCGTCCTTCACAAGCCGGGCAAATAACCTCCCCGTGAATCCTTAAACCACCGCAAATTAATTGGCCACAAAAAAAACAGGAAACCTTATCCATCGCGCACTCTACAACCAAGTCTGCAAAAAGCATAAGGAGACAACGCCGGGAAAGCCCAAAAAGCCGCAATAGACCGCGGTGTACAAATTCAATGGTAAATAATAACCGGTAAATTGGGCTAGCAGGTTAAAAACCACCAGCAAAACAAAACCGCTTCCACCTTTGAGCAAGAGTTGGAGACAGAACTGCACAGGGGATAACAGATATTTCCCCCCAAAAGCAATCAACAGTAAAAGCGCAAAATAGACCAGTAAGACTTCGAAGGACATCCCAACCTCCCCCCCTAAAGCTTTTTGCGGCAACGCAAAAACACCTTTAGGGTATACTTTACCTTCACATGAGGAGTCTCTCCCGGAAAAAACGTTCCTCCCGGGCTTTCTTTAACAGATAAACATAACGTTTTTCCGCCGCTCCCAAGGTGTAAATGGCATGATCCACCAGTTCGGGTTCGGTGACAGTATTAAAATATGCTCTCGCTTCCTGCCAGTCTTTTTTGGCCTCGTCGATCAAGCTCCAATATTTTTCTTCCGCCTGCTTTTGACGGTAACTTTCTGCTTTGATTATTTGATTCAAGAGTTTATTAATTAATTCCTTCTTCTCCGTGAACATTGTTTCACCCTCCCCGTTTCCCCATTAGAATGCGCCGGAGAGGGCAAAACTATACCAAATTTAGGTTTTTCTGTGGTTATTTCTCATCTTTTTACCGGTTCACCATCTTTGCCAAGTTCAGGTCCTCGAAACCAAAAACCGGTAATCACCAAAGGCTTTTTTATCAACAAATATCCAAGGACGAGCGCCAAACCCAACGCCACCCAGTAGCCCCCAGCCATTCCCCTTTTTACATTAACTGGATAGATGATAGGCGGTCCGTCTTTTGCTGGTTGCAACTGCCTTTCCTGGGTATACCTTCCTCTTTCCGGAGCCAGCAGATCAAGAATGCGGGGAGCATTTTCATCAACCGTTGCCCCGCCAAAATGCCAGTCGCCGGGCTCACGGCGGATCTCGCGGAGAAAACCGGGGCCAAAGCCATCATACGCGCCAATCAGCACATAATACCGCCAACTTTTTTGCGGACGCCCTACTTGCGCCGCTGGGACGATTAACCGGATCAATTGTTGGTCCGGAAGATACGCCGCCACCAGGTCAGTTGATTCCAACGTCTGGTCAGCTTTGACGGTCACCAGTCGGCTGCTTTCCCAACCGACCCCCTCCAAACAAATTTCCCAGCCGTATTGCGGTGCCATCCTGATCCCCAACGCTTCACTTATGGGCTCCGTTCTCCCGCCGGCGGCCGTGTCAATATAAATATGGATCACAGGATGAATGAAACCCTCCGGCGCATTCCACGGGTTGGAGATTTGTTTAATCCATAAGTCAAAGAAGAGACTTTCCTCCGCACCAGAGACCCTAAATTTAAGGAGATCATAAAGTCCCTCATAAGGCCGGAAAGCAAGATTACGAGGGTAAATATAGTCCCCAGGTCCATAGTCGTCCCCCTCTGGATCACTGGCCTCAAAATAAACCTCGACCGGCTGTTCTCTACCCGGTGGCACGCTCCCTTGTCCCGGAGTGCAGACCAGGCAAACGCCGAGAAGCACAAGGAAATACTTCCACACTGACCTCACCATCCTCATCCTCAAATTATGCTGTGATCAGGTAAACTATACCATTTAGTATCTCCCACCTAGGTGAAAATTCAGTTTAAATATTCCTCGCACTTGGCACACTAATCTTGTTGTCCCTTCCGGACCGAACAGGAGGCTTCGTCGATGGATTCAAAAATTAAACCAACCATTGGGGTGCTGGCAACCGTCCCCTTCATTATGGTTTTAGGAAATTCAATGCTCATTCCGGTCCTGCCAGCCATTCAAAAGGCTTTAGACCTCTCTTTGCTCCAAACCGGCCTTATTATTACCGCCTTTTCTATTCCCGCCGGACTAACCATCCCCTTTGCCGGCGTCCTCTCCGATCAAGCCGGACGAAAAATCGTTATGGCTCCGGCTTTAATCATCTACGGAATCGGTGGGATCCTTGCGGGACTCGCTGCCCTTGTGTTTAAAAGCGAAGCCTACCCGTATATTTTAGGTGCCCGCATTATCCAGGGCATCGGTGCCGGAGGCACCTATCAACTGGCGATGGCGCTAGCCGGAGATCTGATCCAAGATCAAGAACGGGCCCAAGTCCTGGGTCTCCTAGAAGCCGCCAATGGCTTGGGAAAAGTGGTTAGTCCGCTTGCCGGAGCAACGATCGGCTTAATCTCCTGGTATATGCCGTTCTTTGTTTACGGGGTCTTAGCTTTGCCCATCGCCTTGGCCATCTTTTTCATCGCGAAAGAACCCAAAACCAGCAAAAAAGCCCAATCCTTATCTTCCTACTTCAGTAATCTGCTGAAGATTTTAAAGGAGAAGGGCGTAAACTTAGGGATTGCCTTTCTTTGTGGATTGATTGTTCTCTTTTCCCTCTTTGGGCTATTAAGTTTTTTCTCGGACCTCCTGGAATCCTCTTTTCACCTAGGCATCTTTGAACGCGGCTTAGTGATTGCTGTTCCCGTCCTCACCATGGCCATCACCTCTTATCTTTTTGGGATCGTCTTAAAAAAGCAGATCGTCAAAATGATGAAGCTATCCATTATCGGCGGCCTCCTGCTCGTCGCTTTAGGCTTGTTTTTATTTCCCTTGGGCCATACAGTCTTTACCAAAACGCTTTTTTCCACTTTAATCGGGATCGGCACTGGGATGGCTTTGCCTTCCCTCAATACCCTGATCACTTCCTCCGCGCCCACCAGTGAGCGGGGATTAATCACCTGTTTATACGGAACGGTCCGCTTCTTTGGGGTGGCCATCGGTCCACCACTCTTTAGTTTCGCCACCAAACATGGACAACCCCTTGTTTTCTGGAGCAATGTCGGTCTGGTCGTCATCATTGCGGTACTGGCCTTTTTCTTCATCCATCCCCAACAGATTTTGCCTCCAGAGCTTAAAGAAGGTGGGCAATAATAAAACAGTTTTAGCTTGATAATATATTACTACGACAATCCGATAAATAAAATTGATAAAGGAGGGGAAAAATGTGGATCGAATTGCGTTAATCTTAGTGATTATCGGCGCTATAAACTGGCTCTTGGTCGGTTTATTCCAACTCGATGTGGTAGCTAGTATGTTCGGCGGATCCAACTCAATGTTAAGCCGGATTATCTATTCGTTGGTTGGTTTCGCCGGGCTCTACTGTCTGACCTTGCTTTTTCGCGAACGGGAACAAACAAAAAATGAATAAACACGATGTTTAATGACTAAAATCCGAAAGTACACTACTTTCGGATTTTACCTATGTTATACTTAATAATAATTATAAGCCTTTTAACTTACATGGAGGTGTTTTCATGCGAAAAATCCATACCCGACTACTGACCTCGCTGCTTGGCATTGGTCTCCTGTTAAGCTTATCGGCCTCGG
>DOID01000008.1:11623-12478 GCA_003511465.1 Bacillota bacterium
AGCCCTTGGCCTTAGCCAGCATGACCAAGATCTTGACCGAATACTTAATTCTAGAAGCCATCAACAATAAACAACTTTCCTGGGATGATACGACCAGCGTCAGTGATTATGCTTATCGGATCTCCCAAAATCTAACCCTTTCCAATGTCCCGCTCCGCCGGAACCAACAATATTCCGTCCGCGAGCTTTACGAAGCAATGGCTATCTATTCGGCCAATGGCGCCACTATTGCTCTGGCCGAATTGCTGGCCGGTAATGAAACGGAGTTCGTCCGGATGATGAACGCCAAAGCCAAGGAACTGGGGATGGAGAATTACTCCTTTGTCAATTCAACCGGCCTGAACAACAGTGATTTGCAGGGTAAGCACCCAGCCGGCGAAAGAAATGAGGAAAATTTTGCTTCAGCAAAAGATACAGCCTTGATGGCTTTCCGAATTCTCCGCGATTATCCGGAAGTACTAACCATCGCAGGAATCCCCCGGAAAACATTCCGTCCCGATACGGCGGATGCCATTAGAATGGACAACTGGAACTGGATGCTTCCGGAATTAGTCTATGGCTACGAAGGCGTCGACGGTTTAAAAACCGGTTCCACTACGCTGGCTGGTTATTGTTTTACCGCTACTGCTCAGCGGAACGAGGTACGCTTGATTTCGGTCGTGATGAAAGGCCGTTCTTATGCCGGCCGTTTTCAAGAAACGAAAAAACTTTTAGACTATGGCTTTGCCAATTTTGAGCGGAAAGAGCTTTTCCCCGCGGGCTACCAAGTCCCGGAGCAAACCACGATCCCGGTGCAAAGAGGCCGCGTCAATCAAGTCGAAATCGCCGCCGCTAAACCCTTATCCATCCTAATCA
>DOID01000008.1:12656-13501 GCA_003511465.1 Bacillota bacterium
GCAGGCCATGTTGTCGGGGAACTCGTCGCCGCCTACCATGGTCCTACTGTTTACGAATATCTAACCCCAGAAGGACCGTCGTTGGAAAGGGTCGCCCTTACCACCACCGTAGAAGTGGAAAAAGCCGGATTTCTCCGACTTATCTTCCAATCTATTATTGCCTTTTTTACCCGGTTGGCCCAACAAATCCGTAATCTTTTCTAAGGGCTTACTTAAGCCATTTATCAAGCACGGAAGCGATGCGTGGTTTCGGCAAGGCGCCATTAATTGTATCAACCGCTTTGCCCTCTTTAAAAATGATCATCGTCGGGATCGACATGATCTGATATTGGGTAGCGAGGGCGGCGTTTTCATCGGTATTTACTTTCCCGATCTTGACTCGATCTTTATACTCCGTGGCCAACTCTTCGAGGATGGGGGCAACCATCCGACAAGGCCCACACCAAGGGGCCCAAAAATCCACCATCACGACTCCCTGATCATCAAGGACCTCTGTTTTGAAATTATCTTGTGTTAAGGTTAAAGTCATCTTTTTTGCCTCCTTTTTAATAGAATTTTTTGAAAACATCAGTAAACTGTTTGATCGCCGTCTCCGGATTGCCTCCCTTTGCCACTTCCTCCGTAAGACAAGATGCCAGCTGGTTACTGAGAATCGTCATTGCTACTTGAACGACGGCGGCTTTGACCGCTGCGACCTGATAAACCACTTCCTGGCAGGGACGATCCTCTTCGATCATGCGTTGTAAACCACGCACTTGGCCTTCAATCCGCCGTAAACGTTTATTCAGATCATCCTTAATCTCTCCAGAAACCTGCTCAATATGATCAGCCCCTTGCTGATTCAA
>DOID01000008.1:13854-14217 GCA_003511465.1 Bacillota bacterium
TTCATCCAAGTATAACGCTAAAACCCGGTCTAAAATGGGGTAGGGGGGGAGACTATCCTCATCGGTTTGGTCCGGACGCAGTTCAGCAGAAGGTGGTTTCGTCATAATCGCTGCCGGGATCACTTCCCGGTCGGCATTGATCTCCGCCGCCACCGCATAAACCATGGTTTTCGGTAAATCGGAGAGCACCGCCAGACCACCACTCATATCCACCCCGTTCAATGTACAGTAACCAACTGCCAATTCGCTCTTGTTTCCAGCCCCTAACACCAGATAACCATATTTATTAGAGAAGGCCATCAGTAGATTAGCCCGGATCCGGGCTTGTAAATTTTCAGCGGTGGTATCAGCAGGATTCTCCGT
>DOID01000008.1:14370-15767 GCA_003511465.1 Bacillota bacterium
AATGGAGATAACCTTAAACTCAATTCCTAAGTTTTTCGCCAGGACGCGGGAATCCTCCACACTGCCCACGGAGGAATAGGGCGAAGGCATTCCAAGGGCTAATACATTGGCCGGTCCCAATGCTTCCGCGGCCAAACAGGACACTACCGCGGAATCGATCCCACCCGAGAGTCCCAGGATGGCTTTGGTAAAACCCGTTTTTCGGGCATAATCACGGAGGCCAAGTACTAAAGCATCGTAAACCGCACGCTGCGCCGAAGGCCGGGAGGACAAGCCCGGTGGGGTCGTCGCCTCCAGATCAACCACGTTTACTGTTTCTTGAAAGGAAGGCGCAACATACAGCGGTGTCCCTTCTGCACTAACCAGAAGGCTTTCCCCGGCAAAGATTAGTTCTTCATTGGCACCAACCTGATTGACCAGAAGAAAAGACGTACGGAAGCGTTGTGCTACGGCCGCACATAAACCGGAGAGCTGCTCCGTCCACCCGTCATAAAAAGGATAAGCCGCTACGTTAAGGACTAAATCAGCCTGCGGTGCCAAGTCAACAAGGAGGGGGGAGGGTTCCAGCTTCGCGCCAACAACTGAAGCCGCCGCCCAGAGATCTTCACCGATGACCACTCCAAGACGCTTCCCTTTAAAATTGATCACCGTCGCCCCATTCCCCGGTTGAAAATAGGCCGCTTCATCCATCAGGTCAGTGGCGGGAAGGTAATTCTTATGTGCCACGCCCAACAGTTTTCCCCCACTATAGAAAAGGGTGGAATTGTACCAACCACTACCTGCCTCCGGGGAAACAGGAGTCGGTGCCCCGATTAAAAAACCGATTTCCGGGTAGCGCGCTGAGAGAACGGGCAATTGCCCCAGGAGTGCTGTGAGTTGCTGTTGGAACCAAGGTTTGGCCAGCAACCCTAAGGGCGGATAACCGGTTAGATATAATTCGGGGCAGACCACCAGATCAGCGGCCGCGCCTTCCTTTGCTAAAAGGCTTTCGAGCCGCCCCCAATTTCCTGTTAGATCCCCCACAACCGGATTTAACTGCGCAATTGCGATTTTCATCGCCGTTCCCCCTTATGTACATCTCGTAACTCGTCAGTCTCAACTTTTCACACCTACTCGCTCTGTTTAGCTTTGATAAAAGCCCCGAGTTTAGTATCGGTCATTAGGATATGATCTTTCAACCAATTAACCACAATCCGATTGGTAAGTGCTACCAGCCGGATCCCGGTACCTTCAGTTTCAAACTCCTTTTTTAACCCCATAAAATTCTCGACGAATTTTTGGTGTTCCCCACGGTGACTTTGGTATTCCGGATAATTCTGGGCAATCATCGCCTTTTCTTCCGACTCAAAATGGATCTTCACATAGTCCTCTAAAAAGGTCAACGTTTCACCAAGGAC
>DOID01000164.1:0-2873 GCA_003511465.1 Bacillota bacterium
TAAGATCAGTAAAAGATCCGGTTTCAACCGGTCAAAAGCCTGCGCCATTTGGATCATCTCCAAGCCCATCGATTTTACAACGGCGCTTTTTTTCTCCGAATCAAGCAGCATATCGATTTCTTCATCAATTTCAAACCCGTCTTTTCTGATCTGTTCGACCGTATAGCCATATTCTGTTGATAAATGACTACCAGTTACGATTAACTGTAATTGTAGGTCATTATCTTGTTGAATTGCTTTCATTGTCCAATAGAGAAGGCCATATTCCGCCCTTGTTCCGGTTACCACTAAGATTTTTCTCATTTTGCATACCTACTTTAAATCAGTAAAAGTAATAATTTGGTCTTTCTTAATCATCCGGCCAGCTATTTTCCCGAGAATTTCTTTAATACACTCAGGTTTAAGCCCGTTACCAGGTCTTTTAAAGGTAAGATTATTCGTAGTCATCTTTTCCCCTTCAAGTATATCCCGCTTGGCAACAATACTTTTTCGCACAAGCTTTTTGGTATTTTCCTCGCTTTTAGCACACCGTTTAATCCCATCGCCCATCGCTTTTTCAATATTTCTGATCTTTGCAACCATGCGCTTTAATTCTCTTGGTTCTAAGGAAGCCCGATGATCCGGCCCTGCCATTGATTGATCCAAAGTAAAATGTTTCTCGATGACCCGGGCACCCAAAGCAACCGCGGCAATAGGAATTTCAATCCCGACGGTATGGTCGGAATAACCAACTGGAAGTTTAAAGGCTTCTTTCATCGTAAGCATCGCTTGTAAATTCACATCTTCATAATCGGTAGGGTAATTGGAAGTGCAGTGCAGTAAGATGACCTCCCGGTTACCTGTACTGTAGATCGTTTCAACCGCTGACTCCACTTCCCCTAAATTAGCCATTCCCGTCGAGAGAAGAACCGGCTTGTTTTTTTGACCGATATACGCTAAAAAAGGCAAGTTGGGTAAATCGCCGGAACTCACTTTATAGCAGGGTAGCTCCAAGCTTTCAAGTAGATCCGCACTTTCAAAATCAAAAGGGGTGGAAAGAAAGATGATCCCTCGCTCCTGGCAATATTTTTGCAAAATGAGATGATCTTCTACTGATAACTCTAATTTTTGTAACATTTCATATTGGCCGCCATCACCGGTGTTTGCCTTCTGATAGGCGGCTTTAGGGGCTTCTTTTGTCACCAGGTGATCGGCCTTAAAAGTTTGAAACTTAATCGCGTCAACACCGGCTTCCACCGCCGCATCCACCAGTTTTTTCGCAATATCCAGGTCACCATTGTGGTTGACCCCAGCTTCAGCAATGATGAAACAACCTTTAGCCAGTAACTTATTCCTCATTCGCCAGACACTCTTTCATTAAAAATTCCGCAACTTTGAAATCTACTAGATCATCAATATCCATTGAAGAAAGTTTGTCCATTACATAAGGAACGGTATGATCCGTATACCAATTTCTTTTTTTCAGTAATACAGCGGTCCTCGCCATGTAAATAGCACCATTAAGGCGGTAGACCTTGGGCAGGTCTTGCCTGCGTGTATAGTTGATCGCAGTTGGCATAAAATTTTTAAGTTTGCCGTTTTCAATCTTTTTCATCCAGTACGGATTAACTTCACTGGCACAAACACCAATAATCGAATCATGCCCCTCCGCCACTAAGATTTCCAAAGCTTCACTGATCTGGTAATCTTTCCGAAAAGGGGAGGTGCATTGTAGCGTACAAATGTAGTCCGGGTGGTATTGTTCCTTTTCACTTAACCAGTCAAGGGCATGTAAGATCGGTTCAACCCCTGGAGTATCATCGCGGGCTAGTTGCTCTGGCCGTAAAAAGGGGACTTCAGCTCCGAACTCCTTGGCTACAGTAGCAATTTCTTGATCTTCGGTGGAGACCAGTAGACGATCCAGGTATTTACATTTTAAAGCCTCTTCAATCGTCCAAGCGATCAGGGGCTTCCCACAAAAATCATTGATGTTTTTGCGGGGTACACCCTTCGAACCACCACGGGCCGGGATAATGGCTACCACTTTCTGGTTGTCAATCAAAAGAATCACCTTTTTCAAGCACAAGGCTACTAATAATATTCTTTCGCCGCTGCGATCTCCGGATAATCATTATTTAGTTGGTGATAATCCTCTTGTCGCCCGATATCCATCCAGTAATCCTTGATTTCATAATTACCGACCTGGTATTCTTTGGCGAGGCAAGTATTGATCAAATCGGTAATTTCGAAATACCGGTTTTCCGGGATCAGGTCAATCATTTCTGGCTGCAAACAATAAACTCCGCTATTGATTAAGCAATTGATCTCCGGTTTTTCCTGAAGGCGCTTTACTCTTTCCCCATCAACTTCCAGAACACCATAAGGAACTTGGAAAGCATAATTCTTCGTCCCAACGGTAATCGCATTATCATTAGCGAGATGGAAGTTCATCATATTTTCCACATTAAGATTAGTAAAGACATCCCCGTTAATTACAAAAAAAGGCTCTTTTAAATATTCTTTCGCGAGGTGGATCCCCCCTGCCGTTCCCAACCTTTTCTTTTCTTTAATATATTTAATGTTTACGCCGTAAGCATACCCATCTTGGAAATAGTTTTCAATGATCTCCGCTTTGTAATTAACGGTGATCAAGATCTTGTTAAAACCATATTGCCTAAAATTATTGATTGTATGTTGTAAGATCGGGTCTTCTCCCACCCTTAGCATGGGTTTGGGAATTTCCTTGGTTAACGTTTTTAGTCTGGTTCCTAAACCCCCGGCCATAATGACGACTGGGTTGTCTTTTCCTTCCGGTACTAAAACTTCATTAATGCTAATTAGATCGACTAAAATGCCTTGCCCATCGACGACCGGTAATTGACGTACGGCTTTCT
>DOID01000164.1:2969-7679 GCA_003511465.1 Bacillota bacterium
TTCTTGATAAACACTTCTTTAATCTCATCCCGACTAGTGGCCGAGCGCACAAAAACCGGTTGATAATGGATGACCTGATCAATCGGATCTTCTAGGGTAAATCCCTGCAGTAAAGCCCTTCGTACATCGCCGTCGGTAATCGTTCCGACCAACTTCTTTTGCTGGTCAACAACGAGCACGATTCCTTTTGCTCCCTCATTTAATTGTTTCAATACCTGCCGGATCGTGAAGTCTGCATAGACCAACAAATTAACTAAATCTGCTCTCATCTTGATCATCCCTTATATGAGTATATTTCCTCTTTCAACTCTTGATAGAGCGGAGCGATCAACTGAAGATCTTCTTGGCATAAATCAATAAAAGTCTTAAAGCTCTTTACGATCCGCTGCCCTTTGAGCGTCGGGTTTTGCTCTTCGTTTAAACGATCAATGCTGTCAATCAAAATCTTATACTGCACCCGATTCATCGGAAGAATAAAAATCGCAAAGAATTTATTTCTTTCAATCTTACCGAGGGTCTTATCTAGTTTTACATACATCTTTTCCGCTTCTTGGTAATTTCCGTTGCCAATTAATTTTTCAATCTTTTCTAAGATATCAATGTACTCATCGGTTAATCTTTGCGCCCGCTGATACGACCGATCCATGCTTGCCAATTGAACATTTAAATGTACTAAATCATAGTCGGTTTTTAGTTCCGATCGCCAAGTTCCGTTATAAACTTGATCCTTTAAATAAGTACTGATCACCTTCTCCAATTCAAGGAAACTAGCACCTTCAATCTGCGCTCCACCTTTAGTGGTATTGAGCACTGTACAATCGGCAAACTTCTTAATATAAAACTCCATCTGTTTCCGCATTAGATCCATACCTGCATTGGTAAGCACTTCATTCCCGTAGACATCCGGAACGAAAATTCCTCTTTCCATCTCTTCCGTTGTTACCTGAGTTGTATAATGAATTCCCTCAGCATGTTGAGACCGGCCTTGATAAGCTAAATTCTGGCCAACCAAAATGATGGGATTAAAGCCTAGAGTGTACAATAATTGAAGCGTAACAAGGGCGATCGTTGGAGCATCACTCACAATCTCTAGCCGTTCTTCTTCCGTAGTTTTTAAAAAATAATTGGCAACCAGATCTTGACTAGTAATCATATGGTACATTTCACCTGGATAGTGCTGTAGCGTTTCGTAACCGGTACTCGAGCCGAAGATTAACGGGATCTCTTTAATCCCTTCTGCTTTAATTTTTTCGAATACAATTTGGTTCCGCTCGGATGGATCATAGGTACAGGCGGCATGGGGGTAAACATGGTAGTGAATTAAGGTATTAATCGCCGACCCGACCGTAAAGATATAAGCGAGGCCTTTTTCCTTGATCGATCTGATATTTTCAATTTCTTCATTCAGCGACGGCCCGGCTGCCACTAAAAGAGCTGGCTTGCCTTTGAATCTCCTGTTGCCAGCCATTACAATATTTGGTGTGGAAAGAACTTCTTTAAAATTTTTCATACTATTGATAATCCATCTTTTTTGATAAGCGTAGTTGGTATGAAGCTGAGTTCGTTTGCCTTTAATCGTTTTTTGAAATAAGTCGAGAAATTTCTCGTACTCAGCCGCAAAAATCTGTTTATGCATGGGTAATTCCACTAACAGAAGTTCGCCCCGGCTTTTATCAATCACACTTTGTAAAAAAGATACGGTTTCTTGGTCATGCCTCCCGATAATAACCCCTTGTAATTTTTTCCCCGGTAAATCGTTTAAAGATTGATGGTTTAAATAGGCCTTAAGCAGCTCAGGAATGGGCTCATAAATATAGTAATTCACCCCTGGATGGTTACGGAGAAAAGCATTGATCTGGTACCCGAGTCCGACACCGTAGAAGACAACGGTTGTCCCCTGACAAGCAGCGGAGAATTGGTTGGCAAATGCCTCCGCTTCCCGCTGCGGATCGTATCTGCTATGTAAAAAAAGTCCTTTGCCTTCTTTGGTTACCACTAACGTCGGAACACCGCTTCTACTGGTTTCAACTTTGAGCAGCGCATCATCCTCGTCTTCTCCACCCATGTATGCAGCAATTTGTGACCAGGTAGCAGGGAAAGCCGCTCTTAAAATACTGGTATTAAGGTCAAATAACGTCTGCGAACTCATCTATAATTCACTCCCGTATTCTTCTCCCGGTTGGGTGGTAAGCTTGAAGAAATAACGAATCGCTTGCACGATCCGCTCAGCAGCCTTCCCGTCGCCATAAGGATTAACCGCATTCGCCATCCGAGAATATTCCTCTACATTCCGTAATAAAGTGGCAACGGCTTGAAAAATACGATCGCCATCCGTTCCTACCATTTTCACCGTACCAGCCACTACCGCTTCTGGTCGCTCGGTCGTCTCTCTTAAGACCAAAACGGGCCGACCTAAGGCAGGCGCTTCTTCCTGCAAACCACCGGAATCGGTGAGCACCAGGTAGCAGCGGGCCATTAAGTTGGCAAAATCCCCATAGGCCAAAGGAGCGATCAAGTGAACCCGTTCCTGACCACCAAGGATTCTGTGGGCTGCTGCTCGGACTTGGGGATTTAAATGAACAGGTAAAACCACTTCTACGTCAGGAAATTCTTTAACAATGGTCGTCAGCGCCTGGAAAATATTTTCCATAGGTTTTCCGAAATTCTCCCGGCGATGGGTCGTGACTATAATAATCTTCCGGCGCAGGAAATCAAGGTGATTAAGACTAGGCTCTGCAAAAGTATAGGTGGGTTTAACCGTCTGGAGTAAAGCGTCAATTACCGTATTTCCGGTAACCATAATCCGGTCCTCCGGAACCCCTTCTTTCCGCAACGCCTTTTTAGCGGTTAGCGTAGGCGCGAAATGTAGATCAGCTATACAACCAGTGAGCTTTCGATTCATTTCTTCCGGAAAAGGAGCATATTTATCATCGGTGCGTAAACCGGCCTCGACGTGCCCGACGGGGATCTTGTGATAAAAGGCAGCGAGACTGGCGGCAAAAGCGGTGGTTGTATCTCCCTGCACTAAAACCAGATCCGGTTTTTCGCGGGTAATAAGCGCTTCTAGCCTCTGTAATACTACCGTTGTAATCTGCGTAAGTGTTTGCGCCGGTTCCATGATGTCCAGATCATAAACAGGCTTAAGCTGAAAAAGGTTCAGAACCTGGTCCAACATCTCCCGGTGCTGCGCAGTGACGGTGGTTACGGTTCGAATTTGCCTTTCCGTTTGTAGCCTCTTAACTAAAGGTGCCATTTTTATTGCTTCCGGCCGCGTGCCGAAGATCGGCATAATTTTAATCATCAATTCCTCCGTTATCCAATTTACATACGGACTCTAATTAATCACGCTGGGGTTGGAACCCTCTGTGCTTAGTAATTTCCTGATCTCTTCGTCCAAGGCTGTGAATAATGGTGATATTTCATATTGCAAAAGATCGCCAAGCAAGACATGGTCCGAATTCTCCATCGCGTCACGCAGCAGTTTAATCTTTTCCTTGAACTGTGCTCCCCACCGCGTAGCGGTTTGTTGTTCCGGGTGGAAACTTTCGATGACCGTACCCGCTTCCAGCAGCCATTCTAATCCCTCGAGCAACTGGGAGAATTTGTTCCACGTATCTTCGGTTGGACCCTGGTAAAAGTCATTGCCAAGCCTTTCCACTTCCGGCTGCGCCCGTTCCAAATATTCGACCGCAGTCTGCATGGTCTCCACCATTAACCGCCGGAGACTTTTAACCTCAACCTTGATTTCTTGTATTTCTGTAATCCGTTGGCTTAAATAAAGAGCGTAATCAGTATCGATGGCGACGCCATCAACGATTAAAGAAGAAAGGGCATACCCCGTATCTTTCAATTTTTCGTCGATCATCGAAAAAAGCGCTTCGATCGCCGCCGGGTGATTTGCCAGTTCCAACTCCTGGTCTAAAATTTTAACGCGCACGTTGACTCCTCCATCAAAACTCATTTACTTCGATACAAAAAAAGTAAAGACCGGGTCTTTACTTTGTTTTTTTGGTCCACATCGCATTCAGCTCATCAATGCCGACGCCGGCTTCCACTGCCTTGCGATTCTCCTTCTGAATCTCCAGGTATACTTCCTCACGGTGGACGGAAACTCGTTTCGGAGCGCTGATGCCAAGTTTCACCTGTTCACCCTTGACTTCAACCACGGTTATTTTTATGTCGTCACCGATGATGATGCTCTCGTTGACTTTTCTGGTCAGTACCAGCATTTAAATCCTCCTTGACTTAAACCTCTTGGTAAGTAAGCTACCCTTTATTTATATGTTTAATGCTTCCTATATTTTCTCCGTTAACAAGGAAGATCCTGCAAATAAACCAAATAAAAGCCATACTAACTTATTTCGTGGCCACCACTGGCGAGGTTTTTTGCGCCCATAACTTACACCGCAAGGGGTATCCGCTTTCACTGAGAATTAGCTGCGCCCCTTTTTTAATTTTTGTATTGATGACAATCGGGGCCTGGAGGTTTACCGTTGCGTCCTCCGGCTTCCCTGGGGGGATGGTGACGATCGCTAGAACCAGCACTTCTTCCAACTTCGTAATACCCAACTTTTCTTGTTTCGTCTCTGGAAGCTGAAAGTCATAATCGGGACAGACCACGAAGGGCGACACCACAATAAAGGCGGTCTCCGGTTGGTGGCAGGATTGCAAGCAGGCAAAGACCGAATCTTCGGAATGGAGATAAATATA
>DOID01000164.1:7897-8061 GCA_003511465.1 Bacillota bacterium
CTCTTCTGTACCAACTTCAACTTCGCCATAAAACTTGGTTTTTACCTTCATTATCTCACCTCACCGCGTTATCACGCGTGCTTTTAAATGTAATTGACGAGGGTATTCTGCATGATCCGGGCACCGGTTGCCAGCGCCGCCTGGTAAACGCTCTCTTGCATCTT
>DOID01000023.1:0-3463 GCA_003511465.1 Bacillota bacterium
GGTGGACATTTAAATGCGTTTACGACAAAAGAATATACTTGTTATTACGTGAAAATCCTTGACCAACACTTACGTTTGGGCCTTCAGTTACTGGCTGATATGGTGATTAACCCTTTATTTTCCCCGGAAGAACTGGAAAAGGAGAAAAATGTTGTTCTCGAAGAGGTACGGATGTATGAGGATACGCCCGATGAGCTAATCTATGATTTATTTACCCAAGCCTTGCTAAAGGATCATCCTTTAGGCCATCCGATCCTGGGAACACCCGAAAGTATCTTACAGATCAAACGGGAAGATTTGCTACAGTATAAAGAACGATACTATACACCGGCCAATTCCTGTCTGGCCATTGCCGGTAATATTGAGAGCGCGCAAATTATCGAGGAGTGCAACTCCTTTTGGCGAAACTTACCGGGCAATTATACTCCGGAAGTAAATCAGCCGGTCCATACGGTGGGAACAACTTGTTTACGGAAGAAAGATACCGAACAGGTCCACCTTTGTGTGGGTGTTCCCGGTTTTCATCGACAACATCAGGATCGCTATCCTTTATTGGTACTCAACAACATCCTTGGCGGAAGCTCATCCTCCCGCTTGTTCCAGGAATTGAGAGAAGAACGGGGACTGGTTTACTCCACCGGTGCCTATTATGCAGCTTTTCGTGATGCCGGTTTATTTTCCATCTATGCGGGGACCAGTCTGAAAAATTTCCCCGCTGTTATTTCCCTGATCCGTAAGGAACTCGAAAATCTTAAAGAAAATCCGGTCCCGCTTGAAGAATTAAACCGCGCGAAAGAACAGATCAAAGGTAACCTTTGGCTTAGTCTGGAGAACACGACCAACCGCATGAGTCGCTTGGGAAAGTCGGAATTATTTTACGGTCGCTTTGTCTCACCCGACGAAGTAATGGAAAGAGTGGAAAAGGTGACCACCGAAGATTTAATCCGTGTTTCCAGAGGGCTTTTTCAGAGCGACTTATTAACTTTAACTGCCCTTGGTCCTTTTAAAGAAAAGGAACAAGAGAACTATTTACAAGGATGGGATAATTAAATGTCCATTGTCCACGTGAAAGTTTTGCAACTACCCCATGCGCAGGATCTACCATTGCCGCAGTACATGACTGCTGGTTCGTCTGGTCTGGATCTGTTGGCAGCCGTCTCGGAAGTGATTTCCATCCCCCCAGGAGAAGTAGGCCTGATTCCTACCGGAATCCAGCTGGCTCTACCTTCGGGTTATGAAGGGCAAGTCCGGCCCAGAAGCGGACTGGCGGTCAAATTTGGCGTCACGGTCCTTAATGCGCCGGGCACCATTGATCAGGATTACCGGGGGGAAATTAAAGTTATTTTAATTAACCATGGCCGGAACTGTTTTCAAGTAAAACGGGGGGATCGCATCGCTCAGTTGGTTGTTGCCGCAGTCCACCGAGTGGAATGGCTTCCCGACACCGTCCTTGAGGAGACGGCCCGAGGTGAAGGGGGCTTTGGGCATACGGGGCAACATTGAAAGCCCTATGTTAAGGTTACGGGGATAATAAGGTCAACCAAGCCAATGATTAAAGCGGCGAGGATCATCCCTAACCAGGAAATATCCGGCGCGTAGCCTGTTTTTAAGAAAAATAGCCCAAAAAGGGAAAGAAAAAAGCTAATTAAGCCATGGGTAAAGGGCAAAACCTCCTCTTTTAAGATGAAGGTTTCAATGAAAAGCGCCAGGACGGCGATGGCTAATCCGAACAATACCCCAGTGGAAACAGGAAGCAGCGCAAACTGGGGTAAGATCCGGCCGAGACCGAAGACCACCAACGAAACGGTGACAAACCGGACGGTAAAGCGAAACCAGGGCAAAATAGGGACCTCCTTTTAAATAGGATACAACGCAAAACGCTTTTCTAATTCAATTATTTGCTTTTCGCGTCCAATATATTGATTACTGCACCAGAATAAGCGAAAGGTATTCTTTGTGAAAGTGGGAAAGGAGAAACTAAATTCGTGTTTTTGACGTTTACGTTTATTAAAGAAGGGATCTCCCTTGAGTAAGAAGAACCCGGTCGCGGTGATCGCGTCCGTCGCGCCCAACAGTTTAGCTTCCCGCCTGGGACTTGCGGCCGGTGACCGGATCCATAAACTAAATGGGAAAAGGATTCCCGATCTCATTGTCTATCAGTTGGAAGAAGCCCAAGATAAACTTGATATAGAGGTGGAGAAGGAAAACGGAGAATACTGGGAGCTAGAGGTGGAGAAGGAAGAAGAGGAGGGTCTGGGTGTAACCTTTCATACCGCCGTCTTTGATGGCATTAAACCCTGTCGTAACCATTGCCTCTTCTGTTTTGTCGACCAGATGCCGCCGGGACAAAGAGCTTCGTTATACATAAAGGATGACGATTACCGTCTCTCCTTCCTCCAGGGGAGTTATATTACCCTTACCAATCTGACCGACGCCGATTGGCAGCGGATTGCGCAATTCCGCTTAAGCCCGCTTTACATTTCCGTCCATGCGACCGATCCAAAGGTCCGAAGCAAGCTGCTGGGGAACGAACAGGCGGGTGATGTTTTGGCTTACCTCCAGCGACTGGCGGATTGGGGATGTCATTTTCATGCCCAGGCTGTACTATGTCCGGGGATTAATGACGGTGCGGTGCTGGAGAAAACCATCGCTGATCTGGGCAAGTTTTGGCCAAACTTGCGGACATTGGCCCTTGTTCCGGTTGGTCTCACCCGACACCGGACTCGTCTGACGCCTTTAAGGAAATTTGAATCGCCGGAAGCGACCGGGGTTTTAGAAATTTCCCACTGCGCCCAACAGCGTTTCCTGTCGCTTTATGGGAGTAGACTGGTTTTTGCCGCTGATGAGTTTTATCTCCAGGCCGGTCAGGATTTCCCGCCACTTGAAACCTATGAAGATCTCCTGCAATTGGAGAATGGGGTGGGTTTATGGCCTTTATTTAAAGCCCAGTTTCTACAGGCCCTAACGAAAGCTTGCGGCGGCGGAAGACCAGCGGGAAAAAACCGCAATTTTACGGTGATTACGGGAATGGGGACTGCCAAGCTCTGGCAGGAACTCAGTCAAGCGGTGACTAAAGCCCTTCCCGGACTTAACCTTTCCATCTTACCGGTGCGTAACCATTTTTTTGGGGAGGAAGTCACCGTGACCGGACTGGTTACCGGCGAGGATATCCGGTGTACCCTGGAGCAAACAAAACTGCCCGCCGGTACGTGTCTATTATTACCCCGGGTTATGCTCCGTCACCGGGAAAACATTTTTTTGGACGGCATGACTGTGGACGAGTTGCGGGCGCTCACGCCATTTCCCCTCAAAGTCATTGATGTTAACGGTGAGGAAGTTGTCAAAACGTTGTTTTCATGATGCTTTTTGCGTTGCAAAAAGCCTGAATTGGAGGTAGAGTAATGCCCAGACCCATTGTGGCCGTTGTCGGTCGTCCAAATGTTGGCAAATCCGCTTTGTTTAA